>JAQXSC010000017.1 GCA_029218825.1 Oscillospiraceae bacterium
TGAATACCCTGGTCAACAGCCGGGATGTATTCCTTAGGAATAGCACCGCCAACAACCTTGTTTTCAAATACATAGCCTTCGCCCGGATTTGGATATACGTTAATCTTAACATGGCCGTACTGACCTTTACCACCGGACTGACGAGCGTACTTACAGTCAACTGTAGCTTCCTTACGGATTGTTTCCTTGTAAGCAACCTGTGGCTTACCGATGTTAGCCTCTACCTTAAATTCACGGAGAAGTCTGTCAACGATAATCTCAAGGTGAAGTTCACCCATACCTGCGATGATTGTCTGACCTGTTTCCTCGTCTGTGTATGCTCTGAATGTTGGGTCTTCTTCTGCAAGTTTTGCAAGAGCGATACCCATTTTCTCCTGACCTGCTTTAGTCTTTGGCTCGATAGCAACACGGATAACAGGCTCAGGGAATTCCATTGATTCAAGGATTACAGGATGATCCTCGTCACAAAGTGTATCACCTGTAGTTGTGTTCTTCAGACCAACTGCTGCAGCGATATCTCCGGCATAAACTGTGTCGATATCTTTTCTGTCGTTAGCGTGCATCTGTAGAATACGTCCGATTCTTTCAGTATTGCCCTTAACAGAGTTGTAAACTGATGAACCCTTGTTGAGTACACCTGAGTAAACTCTGAAGAAGCACAGTTTACCTACGAATGGGTCGGTAGCAATCTTAAATGCAAGAGCCGCAAATGGCTCTGAATCGGAAGAAGGTCTTTCAACCTCTTCGTCTGTATCAGGGTCAATACCCTTAATAGCAGGAACGTCTGTTGGAGCAGGCATATAGTCAACAATAGCGTCTAACAACTTCTGAACACCCTTGTTACGGTAAGAAGTACCGCAGGTTACAGGAACCATTGTGTTCTCGATTGTGCATTTTCTGATTGTTGCCTTAATCTCTGCTTCTGTGATTTCCTCGCCGCCGAAGTATTTTTCCATAAGAGCCTCGTCCTGTTCTGCAACAGCCTCGATCAACTCATCGTGGTACTTCTCAGCAAGTTCCATCATATCTTCAGGAATTTCTTCCTCTCTCATATCTTTACCGAGGTCATCATAGTAAACTTCGGCTTTCATCTTTACAAGGTCGATAATACCCTTGAAAGTATCCTCGGAACCGATTGGTAACTGAATCGGAACAGCATTACATTTCAGTCTGTCCTTCATCATCTGAACAACTCTGTAGAAGTCAGCACCCATGATGTCCATTTTGTTTACATAAACCATTCTCGGAACACCATAGTTATCAGCCTGACGCCAAACAGTTTCTGACTGAGGCTCAACGCCGCCTTTAGCACAAAGAACTGTTACAGAACCGTCAAGTACACGAAGTGAACGCTCAACTTCAACAGTAAAGTCAACGTGTCCCGGTGTATCAATGATGTTGATTCTTACGTCCTTGTTGTTGCTGTCTTTCCAGAAACAAGTTGTAGCAGCTGAGGTAATTGTAATACCTCTCTCCTGCTCCTGTACCATCCAGTCCATTGTAGCGCCACCGTCGTGGGTTTCGCCGATTTTGTGGTTGATACCTGTGTAGAACAGGATTCTCTCGGTAGTAGTAGTCTTACCGGCATCGATATGAGCCATAATACCGATATTTCTTGTTTGTTCAAGTGAAACTTTTCTTGCCATAAAAATCCTCCTCTTAAAATTACCTTAAAGCTTTCATTACCATCTGTAGTGAGCGAATGCTTTGTTAGCCTCAGCCATCTTATGAGTATCTTCACGCTTTTTGAATGCGCTACCGGTACTGTTGACAGCATCAAGGATTTCTGCAGCTAATCTTTCTTTCATAGTTCTCTCGTTACGTCCTCTTGAATATGTTGTAATCCAACGAAGACCTAAAGTCTGTCTTCTTTCAGGACGAACTTCCATAGGAACCTGGTAAGTAGCACCGCCGACACGACGAGCCTTTACCTCTAATACAGGCATAACATTTTCCATAGCCTGTTCAAAAACCTCTAACGGGTCTTTGCCTGTCTTTTCAGCAATAATATCAAATGCACCGTAAACGATTTTCTGGGCAACACCCTTTTTACCGTCAAGCATAATATTGTTGATAAGACGAGTTACTAACTTTGAATTATAAAGCGGATCTGCTAATACGTCACGCTTTGCAATAGAACCTCTTCTTGGCACTTTGCTTCCCTCCTTCACAATAATTGAGATATCATAGGTACTCGAAAGCGACAAACTTCCGTATGCCAACAAGACACTCTACCAAATATATAGTATCCTGTATAGCAATACAGTGTTAATCTGTTAAATAAAGTTTGTCATTTCCTATTATTTACCTGCTTTTGGGCGCTTTGCGCCATACTTTGAACGTGACTGCATACGGCCTGTAACACCCTGAGCATCAAGAGTACCGCGGATGATATGGTAACGTACACCAGGTAAGTCCTTTACACGTCCGCCACGGATAAGAACAACTGAGTGTTCCTGTAGGTTGTGGCCGATACCCGGAATATAGGAACTGACTTCGATACCGTTAGAAAGTCTTACTCTGGCAATTTTTCTAAGAGCAGAGTTAGGCTTTTTAGGTGTTGCTGTCTTTACAGCAGTACAAACGCCTCTCTTCTGTGGAGAACTCTGATCGGTAGCACGATTCTTCTGTGAGTTCCAACCTTTTAAAAGAGCAGGAGCCTTTGCTTTTTTCTCAGTAACCTGTCTTCCCTTACGAACAAGCTGGTTAAATGTAGGCATAGTTTTCCTCCTTCTTACAAAATTTTTATTTATACAGGTAATTTTTATTATTACCCGAAAATAAAGCAAATATTATATCAAGGAAAAATGCACAATAAAACTTGATATAAAATGGGATTTTGTTGCATATTGCACTTAAAAAACGGCGCAATTCGCCTATTCATCCACAATTATAGATATTAACACAAATACTACGGTTTTGTCAAGGTTTTAAAGGTTTATTTATGTCACTATAATCAAAAAAAGTCGAGGAATATATCTATCGAAAGTTATTATTCCTCATCGCAAAAAGACTGCAAGTAATCCAAAAGAATATACTTGCAGTCGATTTTTTATTAGATAGGAAAAGTCAAATTATTTTTTAGAAAGGAAAATAAATAGAAATAATTATTTAACCTTAACTGATTTTGCGCTTGTTGGCTTTGAGTAAGCAATCTTCTTGCCTGAGGTTACGAATGCCTTAACAGTTACTTTATACTTGCCGGACTTCTTAACTTTGATTGTCTTTGTAACTTTTGCTTTCTTTAACTGTTTCTTTGACAGAGTAATTGTCTTGTTGTAAGTTTTCTTGCCAAGTTTATAAGTTACCATAAAGCCCTTTGCGTCTTTAACCTTCTTGTAGGTTACTTTGATAGCCTTTTTAGCAGGCTTAACTGTTACCTTCGGTGTCTTTAACTTCTTAACAGCAATAGTTCTGCCCTTTTCGATTACTTCACCGCAAACAGCACAAACCTTGTCGCCTGTGTTACCCTTTGCAAAGTAAGTAGCGGATTTTGCGCCCTCTGTCTTTGTTGTTGCGTGAGCGCACTCTGTTGGCTTTGGCTCTGTTGGTTTTGGCTCTGTTTCTGTTGGAGTTGTTGGCTGTGTTTCAGCAGGGTATGTTGGTAATGTACCGTCAGCAGAAGCAACAGCGTATCCCTTTGCAGGGTCAAAAGCAAAGATTACTTTGCCGCCGTCTGCAACAGTTACTACACCATCGTTGCCCATACCTTCAGGATACCACTTGCCCTGTGCATCTACAACCTTAAAGTTGTAAGTACCGGCAGCAACGTTTTCTTTTGACAGATAATATATGCCGTCAATACCCTTTGTCAAACCATTTGCAGGGTCTGCGGCCCAGTTAGCGCCGAATAGTTCAGGACTGCCAACAACATAATAATCATATGTTGCTACAGGTTCTGTAGAAGAAGTTGTACCCTGTGTCGGAGTAGTTTCCTGTGTAGGAGCAGTTGTGCCCTGTGTTGGATTTGTTTCCTGTGTAGGAGTAGTTGTGCCCTGTGTTGGGTTTGTTTCCTGTGTAGGAGCAGTTGTGCCCTGTGTTGGAGTTGTTTCCTGTGTAGGAGCAGTTGTCGGAACAGTTGTTGGTGCTGTTGTTGGATTTTCTTCGGACTTACCTGTGATAGAAGTCTGAACATCAGCAGCCGCTGCAGCAGTAGCAACGCCGTTTGTAACGTATGCCTTATCTACTGTGTCAAGTTCCTCAACCTTCAAAGCAACTTTTGCTGTACCCTTTACGCCTTCTTTTACAGTAAATGTCAATGCAAGGAGAGTACCGCCGTTTTTAAAGTCATATTTACCTAACTTTGTATTTGAATCAATACCAGTAAAGTTGAACTTCATTGTATTTCCGGAAGCATTCAGATTTGAAACAATGCCGCTTGTAACTACAGGGAACATTGTAGCGTTTGTATTGTAAGCAGCATCTAATGAAAGTTTTGTTGTATCGTATGTTACAACACCCTGTCCGTCAGCAATCATATCTTTTGCAGTTAAATTGTAAATAACTGTAACAGTTTTGCCTGTAACTTCGATAGTCTGTGCGCCTGTTGCTATGTTTGATGAAGCAGAAACAACAAGTTTGTCGCTGACAGGTTCTGAAGTAGGAGCAGTTGTCGGTGCTGTTGTAGGTGCTGTAGTTGGAGCAGTTGTTGGTGCTGTTGTAGGAGCGGTAGTTGGTGCTGTAGTTGGTACAGTTGTAGGTGCAGTTGTTGGCTGTTCGCCGTATGAAGACCATGTAACAGAGAATTTAGCACCGTTGCCGTTTGGCTTCGCAATATTGTTTACACCAGGGAAATTAAGGTCGTCGGACTTGTTATTGTCGCCGTCTTGACCGTTGTTGAATATGATATTTGCATAATCGCCTGTTACTGCGTAGGACCATACATTATTGCCCTCGTTAGTCATAGCAACGCCGGGCCATTGACCGTTGTTATTTCCGTCAGTCCACATATAGCAGTTTACGTTTGACCAGTTTGTAACAGAGTTGTCAAAGTAAACCTTTGAACCGCCTGTGATTGGTGGGTTAACAGGAGTTGTTGGCTGCTCACCGTATGATGACCAAGAAACAGTGAATTTAGCACCGTTGCCGTTTGGCTTAGCAATATTGTTTACACCGGGGAAATCAAGGTCGTCGGACTTGTTATTGTCGCCACCTTGACCGTTGGTGAATATGATATTTACATAATCGCCTGATACTGTGTAGGACCATACATTGTTGCCCTCGTTAGTCATAGCAACGCCGGGCCATTCACCGTTGTTGTTGCCGCCGTTCCACATATAGCAGTAAACGCTGTCCCAGTTAGTAACTGAGTTGTCAAAGTAAACAACACCACCGCTTGCCGCATTTGTGCTGAAACCGGCTACTGTCATTACTGACACAAGCATTAGTACTGCAAGTAAAATACTTGTTAATTTCCTGAATGATTTCATTTGAAACATCCTCCTTCTAAATAATATTAAATTAATTTTATCATTACTGTAACAATTTATCTATTGGCAAAATAATCAAAACATAGTTAGTTTTTTGTTTAATATGCCAAAAACAGTAAAATTTTACTTTTTAATAATAAAATTATGCCAAGAAAGCGTGCGCCCTGCGTGCGCTTTCTTTAGCCATCGCTCGTGCGCACGCAGGGCGCAACTGAGCGGGCAATATAAATTATTTTTTATTTGATAGGTAAATCAGATGAATTTACAGTTTTGCAAAATTCTTCTAATTACCGACAATTTTATCAATACTTAAAAGTTTCCTATCAAATAAAAAATTTACTCCCAAAGAAATCTTTGGGAGTAAACATAATCTTAATATTATTTTACAGTAACCTTAACCTTGTCATATACGCCGTTCTGTGCATACATATATACTGTTGCAGAGCCTTTGCTCTTGCCGGTAATCTTGCCCTTGGAGTTTACTGTAACAACCTTTGTATTGGTTGATTCAAATCTTAATGCAACGTGCTTTTTGATTTTCTTTGTAACCTTAACGGTTGGTTTCAAGGTCATGCTCTGATTTCTCTTTACGGATACAGAGGTCTTTTTGTAAATTACCTTTGATGGGTTGCCGTAAGCCTTGCCTGTAGTAGTTACGTGAACAACTTTTGACATTGAGGCTGTAACCTTTTTACCGCTTTGGGTCTTGTAAGCCATTACCAGGTATTTGTAATATGTACCTTTCTTTAGTTTCTTAACTGTTAATTTAGTTGTGCCTGAGGAAACAGTTTTAATTTTCTTTAGGCTGTTTCCGCATTTAGCACCGTAAATGTAGTAGCCCTTTGCGCCCTTAACCTTTGCCCAGCTTAATTTTACTGCTTTTTTGCTTGAACTTGTAGCCTTTAAAGTAATAGGAGCAAATGTTGAGCCCTTTGGGTCACCGTTGTCTGTATCTGTTTTTGAAATTGTTTTATCTGCGTCATTTACAGACTGTGGCTTTGTTGTAGGTTGTGTAGCCTGTGTAGGTTCGGTTGGCTTTGTAGTTTCTGTTGGCTTTGTTGGAGTAGTCGGCTCGGTATATACAGGGAATTCGCCGTTAGTTGAAGCAATAGCGTAACCTTTGCTCTCATCATAGACAAAGATAATTTTAGTACCGCTTTCGGTTACTGTAACAGAGCCGTCGTTGCCCATACCGTCAGGATGCCATCCGCCGTTTTTATCTACTACCTTGAAATTAAATGTTCCAATAGGAGCGTTTTCGATAGCAAAATAGTATCTGTTGTCCATACCTTTTGACATACCGTTTGCAGGGTCTGCTGTCCAGTTAGCGCCAAACAGTTCCGGACTGCCTACAAGGCAATAGTCAAACTCACCTACAGGAGTTGTAGAGCCTGTTGTCTCTGTTGGCTCTGTTGTATTTGTTTCACCGGTGTTTGTAGGATTGGTTTCATCTGTACCTGTCGGTGTTGTTTCCTGTGTATCGCTTGTTTCGGAAGAAGTACCTGTTGCTATTGTTACCTCTGTTTCTTCAGTTGCAGAGGTTGTGGCCTCTTCGTCATTGATTGTTGCGTTTACAGTTGCGGAATTGTCCTTAACTGTACCATTTTCAACATAATCTGTATCAAATGTACCCAAGTCGGTTACATTCAGCATAACATTTGCGTCACCTGTTGAGTTTGCTCTTAAAGTGAAAACTAAAGTTACAAGTTGTGCGCCCTTGGAAAAATCGTACAATCCTGTTTTATTTACAGCGTCAACTCCGGTAAAGTTAAACTTCATTTTACCTGTACCGGCATTAAGGTTGTATGTAACGCCCTCTGCAACAGTACCGAACATTGACGCGGTGTTGTTGTACTTGCTTTCCAAAGCAAGTTTGCTTGTATCATATGTTACGGTAGCATCGCCGAAAGCAACTTTTCCCGGACAGGTAAGGTCGAAAATAACCTTTGCTGTGGTTTTGTCAATTTCAACTGCTGTAACATTTGATGACAGGTTTGAAGATGCCTTTACATTCACATTAGCATCGCCTGTAGCAATCTCTGATTCTGACGGTTGAGTAGGTTCTTCGGAACTTACGGAAGGATTTAAGGAAATACCTGCTGTGGTTTTGATATTACCTGCCTCAACAAAGGTTGTGTCCTTTGAATCCATATCGGTTATGTTTAGATAAACCGATGCTGTTCCAACAGAATTGCCGACTTTGTCAAACACCAATGAAACAAGAGTTTTTCCTGTTGTGAAATCATATTTATTGTTGATTCCACTGAAATTGAATAAAACTTTTCCGTTACCGGCATTTAAGTTATATACTGCGTCTGTTGCAACAGGGAACATTGAGTCCTGTGTATTATATGTAGAGTTAAGAGAAAGTTTTGTTGAATCGTAGGTCAACTCTCCTTGACAATCGTCAAGAGCAGTTCCGCTTAATGTATATGTAACTGTTACCTTGTCGCCAAGAGATTTAACTTTTACGCCTGTGGTGTTCAGGTTTGACTTTGCAGAAACATATAAATACTGATCCTCGTCCGGCTCTGTAGATTCGGTGGGAACTGTAGTAGGTGTGGTAGTTTCTATAGTGGGAATTGTTGGGAAAGTAGGTGTAGTTGGAACATCACCGCTCTTTACTGACCAAGATACTCCCATATCTGCGCCCCATTCTGTAGCCCAAGTCAAAGTACATAGGTTATTTGTACCGTCAAAAGCTGTATCTTTAGATTGGTTCCATTTAGCATCCCAGTCACCCGGAGTTCCGGCAGGCATACGAACAAACACTACATTCTGTCCGGGTTCCATACTAACCTCATAGTAACCTTCACCATCTAAGGTCATCTGGGTAAATGAACCCTCTGCACCTGTATCCCAAATCCATGCCCAATAATCCTCTTCACCTGTAGATGCTCCTGCAACATCAAGATATACAGTTGACGCCGCAGACACGTTGATTCCTGCTACGGTGATTACTGAAAAAAGCATTAGTAAGGATAACAAAACACTTGTTAATTTCCTTAAAGATGTTTTCATACAAAAACATTCTCCCTTCAAATAATCGTTACTGAATTATTTTACCATAAATTCCAGACGAAAGCCATTGACAAAATAGTCAAAAAAGCCCCCTGTTTTATGTTATAAAGGCACAAATAAATTTTGCGTTTACAATAGAAAGAGGTTGCATAAAAATGCAACCTCTTTCTTTTATATTATTCTTCTGTTGTTTCGGAATCAAATTGACTTTGAATACTCTCGCTTTGTGCAAGGTAGTTTTCCTCAAGTTCAACATCATTGTATCTGCGCATACCTGTACCGGCAGGGATAAGTTTACCGATAAGAACGTTCTCTTTCAGTCCCATTAACGGGTCAACTTTACCCTTGATAGCGGCGTCGGTAAGAACACGAGTTGTTTCCTGGAATGAAGCGGCAGACAGGAAACTGTCTGTAGCAAGAGCAGCCTTTGTGATACCTAAAAGAAGTTGTGTCCATGTAGCCTCTTTCAAGCCCTCTTCGCCGTTGGCAATTCTCTGCTTAATCTTGTCATTTTCAGCCATTACCACTGACTTGTTGTAAACCTGACCGGAAACAAGACTTGTATCTCCGCAATCGTCAACCTTAACCTTTCTGAGCATCTGACGAACGATAACCTCAATGTGTTTATCGTTGATATCAACACCCTGTAGGCGGTATGTTGACTGTACTTCGGAAATCAAGTAGTCCTGAACAGCGTTTGTACCGAGAATAGCAAGTACATCGTGTGGATTAACCGCACCGTCTGTAATCTTGTCACCCTTCTTAATCTGCTGTCCTTCCTCAACTCTAACACGGAAGCCGAAAGGAATTAGGTATGCTCTTTCTTCGTTGTTTTCCTTATTAAAGATAACAGCGTGACGAGCATTCTTTCTTTCCTCAAATCTAACCTCACCATCAATTTCGCTGATGATTGCAAGGCTCTTTGGCTTACGTGACTCGAACAATTCCTCAACACGTGGAAGACCCTGTGTAATATCCTCGGCAGAAGCAACACCACCGGTATGGAATGTTCTCATTGTCAACTGTGTACCGGGCTCACCGATTGATTGAGCAGCGATAATACCAACTGATTCACCAACAGTAACAGGCTGACGATTAGCAAGGTTAGAACCATAACACTTACGGCAAACACCATGCTTTGCACAACAGCCGAGTACTGAACGGATTTTAACGCTTTCGGCACCGCTGTCGATAATGATTTTAGCCTCTTTTTCAGTCATCATAACCTGATTTGAAACAAGAACGTTGCCGTTTTCGTCACAGAAATCATCAATCAGGTAACGTCCGATTAATCTTTCCTCAAGACCTTCAATTACGTTGCCCTCGCTGACAATATCGAATACCTCAAGACCGTCTTTAGTACCGCAGTCGTCCTCACGAATGATAACATCCTGTGATACGTCAACAAGACGACGTGTCAGGTAACCGGAGTCAGCAGTACGAAGCGCTGTATCTGCAAGACCTTTACGAGCACCACGAGAAGAAATAAAGTACTCTAAAATATTCAGACCTTCACGATAGTTAGCACGAATCGGAATTTCGATTGTTTTACCGGAAGTGTTGGCAATAAGGCCACGCATACCTGCAAGCTGACGAATCTGGCTCATACTACCACGGGCACCGGAATCAGCCATCATATAGATAGGATTGTAACGGTCAAGACCTTCCTGTAGTTTTGCAGTTACGTCATCGGTTGCCTTTTCCCAAACCTTAAGAACATCTGCGTAACGCTCCTCGTCGGAACGTAAACCCATTAAATATTCCTCACGGATTGCGTCAACCTTTGTTTCAGCCTCTGCGATAATCTCGCCCTTTGCAGGTGGGATTGTTGCGTCACAAACAGCAACTGTAATAGCGCCGATTGTTGAGTATTTATAACCCTGTGCCTTGATTTCGTCAAGAACTACGGAAGTAGTCTGTGTACCATGCTTTGCGATACAAGCGTCGATAATCTTTTTAAGTCCTCCCTTGCCAACAAGGAAGTCAACCTCAAATTTGAATTTATTTTCAGGAATTGAACGGTCAACAAGTCCTAAATCCTGTGG
>JAQXSC010000018.1 GCA_029218825.1 Oscillospiraceae bacterium
ATTTTCCTTTTATAATTTCACGTGAAATTAATGCGTCATCAGCCTGTTTAATGATCTCGTCAGATATTCCGCCTTTGCCTACGTGAATAATTGTATCTATTGAGTTAGCGATACCTCTCAGGTAGGCTCTCTGTTTACTTGTCAACATTATTTTCCTCCAAATATCTCTTTAACTTTTCCTGTAATAATCTTAATGAATTACCTCGGTGACTAACCTTATCCTTTTCCTCGGGAGATAGTTTTCCAAAGGATACACCATTATATAAAAACACAGGGTCATATCCAAATCCACCCTCACCGTCAGGCTCAAAAGCAATAGTTCCGTTGCATTTTCCTTCAACTTCAATTTTATCACCATTTGGAAAAACACAGGCAATAGCCGAAACAAAATGTGCCGTTCTCTTATCTTTAGGTACATCTTTCATTTCATCAAGAAGTTTTGCTATTCTGTCGCTATCTGTTGCATTTTCTCCTGCATATCTTGCAGAATAAATACCCGGTCTGCCATCTAAGCAATCTACACATAAACCGGAATCATCAGCAATAGCAGGTATATTTGTTAAGTTCAGAGCCGCATTAGCCTTTATAAAAGCGTTTTCGGCAAAGGTTGAGCCTGTTTCTTCAACATCATCCAATTTTACACCCATTTCCTTTGCGCTTATCGCCTCAATACCCAATGGATTTAAAATTCTGCTTAATTCAATTAGTTTTTTATTATTATTTGTTGCAATTATAAATTTCATAACACATTCCTATTCACTAAAATCAAAGAGTGCCTTTGAAAATTCTTCAGGAACAAATGGCTGTAAATCGTCAATTTGTTCACCGACACCGATAAACTTTACAGGAACATCAAGGGAATTTTTAATCGCAAGTACAATACCGCCTTTTGCAGTACCGTCTAACTTTGTAAGAACAATACCTGTAATTCCTGTTGCTTCTTTGAAGTGCTCTACCTGTGAAACAGCATTCTGTCCTGTTGTAGCGTCAAGTACAAGCAAAACTTCCTTGTCTGCACCGGGCAGTTCTCTGTCAATAATTCTGTTAATCTTTGCAAGTTCGTCCATAAGATGCTTTTTGTTATGAAGTCTACCTGCTGTATCAACAATGATTACGTCAGTACCACGAGCCTTTGCCGCAGAAATTGCGTCAAATACTACAGCAGCAGGGTCGGAGCCTTCATTTTGCTTAATGATATCACAGCCGCATCTGTCAGCCCAAATTTGAAGTTGGTCAATAGCGGCGGCTCTGAAAGTATCGGCAGCAGCCAAAAGCACCTTTTTGCCGTCATTTTTGAAACGGTTTGCCATTTTACCGATTGTAGTAGTTTTACCAACGCCGTTTACGCCGATTACAAGAACAACAGATGGTTTAGTGGAAATATTCAATTCCTGTCCGCCTTTTAGAATATCTGCAACAACTTCCTCAAGTAAATTGTGGATTTCCTTTGGGTCTTTTGCGCCTGTTTCCTTAACTTTTTTACGGAGTTTTGCGCAAATATCCTCCGCTGTAGCAACTCCTACGTCACCCATTACCAAAAGTTCTTCAAGTTCTTCGAATAAGTCCTCGTCAATTTTTGTGAATGACTTTAGCATTGAGTCAATCTGACCCACAACTCCGTCTCTTGTCTTTTTAAGTCCTTCTTTAATCTTTTTAAATAATCCCATTAAAATCTTCCTTTAATAATTAAATACCAAGTTTAGCCGCAACCTCGCTTGCTCTTAACTCCAACAGTTTAGAAACACCCTCATCCTGCATTGTAACACCATACAATACATCCGCTTCCTCCATTGTACCACGTCTGTGAGTAATAAGAATAAACTGGGTTTTATGAGTAAGACTTCGAACATATTGTGCAAATCTATCTACGTTTACATCATCAAGAGCAGCCTCGATTTCATCCATTACACAGAAAGGGGCAGGTCTGACTTTCATTATAGCAAAATACAACGCGATTGCTACTAAAGCCTTTTCACCACCGGATAAAGCGTCAAGGTGAACAACAATTTTTCCCGGAGGATGGACAACTATATCAATTCCGCTTGTGAGAATATTCTCAGGGTCAGTCAGTGATAATGATGCTGTACCACCGCCGAATAACTCTTTAAAGGTATATGTAAAATTACGGTTAATCTGTTCAAAACTGACGATAAACTCCTCTTGCATTTGCTTTGTGAGTTCAACGATAAGTTTTTCGATTTCTTTTTTGGATTTTTCAACGTCCTCTACCTGTGCGGTCATAAATTCATATCTTTCGGATACTTCTTTATATTCCTCAATAGCAGCCACATTTACATTACCCAAATTACGAATTTTTAACTTTAGTTCATTCAATCTTTTCTGTGACTGGGAAATATCATCTAACTTAACAGCAATTTCAGTTGCTTCATTACGTGTAAGTTGATATTCCTCCCACAGTTTTGAAATAATACTGTCATATTCCTTTTGAAGATTAATTTTTCGCTCCTCAAGTCTTGCAAGTTCTCTGCCTGCAACCTCACGCTCGTTGGTCTTTTCACGTTCAAGATTACGCAGTTCAGCAGTATGCTTTTCGTATTGGTTTTTCTTTTCGTTGATACTGTCAATTTCAGAATTAAGGGAATCAACTTTCTTATTCAGATTATTGATGTCCGTATTCAATGATTCTTTACGACGTTTAGTATCCTCAATAGTATGACGGTAATTTTCGATTTCAGCCCTTAATTCAGATTTTCGCTGTTCTCTGCTTTCCTCTGTAGACAAAGCGAACTGGATTTCTGATTTTAAAGTTTCAATATCCTTTTCAAAGGTGAGGATTTCAAGTTTTATATTCTGAAGTTTTTCCGACATAACCTCACGTTCTTCTGTGAGTTTACTTCTGCTGCCGGAAATTTTTTCAATCTCCCTTTCACACTCGGTTATAGAAACAGTTATCTTGTTTAATGAATTCTCTGCATTAACCTTATTTTCCTTTAAGGTTTCAATTCGGTTTTTGCAATCACTTAACTCTGTTTCGGAATTATCAAGGGCAGATTTCTGTGTGTTTAATTCATTTTCACAAGCCTTTGCCTCTGTCATAAGGCGAATCTGCTCTTGCTTTGCATTGGCTAAATCACCTTTTGCACCTAAAACATCAGCCTCTATAGAGGAATAATCAGCAACTACTTTCTCGTATTCTTTTTGAGCATCTAAAGACTTGTGTTTTAACCCCTCTGCCTGTTTTTTCGCCTTTGCAATTTCACTTGCACGTGATAGCAGACCGGATTTTTTACCAAGGGAACCACCTGTCAATGAACCACCGGCATTAACAACCTGTCCGTCAAGGGTAACTATTTTAAATCTATAGCCGTATTTTTTTGCTATTGATGTAGCGCAGTTGATATCCTCTGCAACAACAATTCTGCCTAACAGAGATTTAAGAATATTATTATATTTAGGATTACAACTGCACAAATCACTTGCAATACCTATGAATCCGTAGCAGTCATCTAAACCTTTTTCACTAAAATCTCTTGCTTTGATAGTATTTAACGGCAGGAAAGTTGCTCTGCCTTTATCCCTCTGCTTTAAATATGCAATAGCATTTTTAGCATCCTGTTCTGTTTCTGTAACAATGTGTTGCATAGCAGCACCTAAAGCAATTTCAACAGCAACATTATATTCCTCAGGGACTTCAAATACCCTTGAAACAGGTCCGTGAATACCCTTAAGAAGTCCGTTACCTGAACCTTGCATAACAGTTTTTACAGAATATGAAAAACCCTCAAGATTTCTTTCCAAATCCTCTAAAAGTTTAACTCTGCGGCTGCATTCATTTGCATCAAGATTTAACTTATCCGACTTTTCTTTAAGTTCATCACGTTTTTTACTGCGTGATTGCAGTTTTATTTCAAGTCCGTTTATGGTGTTATTTAAACAATTAATAAGGTCGTCAATTTTGTTTAATTCAGCCTTATAGTTCTCTAACATTTGGGAAGTAATTTTTATCTGTTCTTCCCTATCTTTATTCTGTGTTAAAATCGCATTAATCCTGTTTTCAAGTTCATAAATTGATGATGAACAAGTCATCTGGGTAACACGTGCATCTGCGGATTGAGCAGTTAAAGTTGCAAGTTTAGAACTCAACTCCTGAATTAAATCACCGCTTCTGCTTGAGTCAAGATTAATACCGTTCAGTTTTTCGGTTAATTCCTCGTACTCTTTATTTTTTTCTAAAATTTTGCTTTCTATTTGAGAAATATTTTCTTTTTTATTATCAATATCATTACTTACATTAACAGCATCAATATCTACTTGATTGATTTCGTTTTCAAGTCTTTTGATGTTTTCCTCATTATGAAGAATATCGTTCTCTGCAACAGATACCGAGGATTTTTTTGAACTGATTTCAGCAATTAAATCATTAATATTACTTCTGATTTCCTCAATGTCAGAGGAAAAATTTATGTTTTTCAGATAAATTTCCTCTGTTTCTGAGTGAATATCTGACAAAACTTTGTCTGCTTCACTATGCTGTAATCTTGAAATCTCGATCTTATCCTCTTGCTCTTTCAATACTTTCTGACTGTTGTCGAGGGTATTTACCCACAGAGATATTTCAATATCTTTTTTCTCTGCTGAATATTCAAGGAATTTTTCAGCCTTTTGTGATTGAGATTTTAAAGGACCTACCCTTTCACCAAGTTCGGTTACAATATCCTTTAGTCTTAACAGATTGTCCTCTGTATGCTTTAACTTTCTTTCTGACTCAATCTTTTTATATCTGTAACGAGAAATTCCTGCTGCTTCCTCAAAAATTTCTCGTCTATCCTCACTTTTTGAGGCTACAATACTGTCAATTTTACCCTGACCTATCATAGAATAACCGTCCCTGCCTAAGCCGGTATCCATAAACAGTTCATTGACATCACGCAAACGTACCTGAGTACCGTTAATAAGATATTCACTTTCACCGCTTCTGTAGTATCTTCTGGTAACTGCTACATCGTTACCATCATACTGCAAAAATCTGTCGGTATTATCTATATTCAAAGTAACTTCAGCATAACCTAAAGGCTTTCTGTCATCAGTTCCGTTAAATACAACGTCTTCCATTTTAGAACAACGGAGACTTTTGGGTGACTGTTCACCAAGAACCCACCTTATAGCGTCACTAATGTTACTTTTACCTGAACCGTTAGGACCTACAACAGAGGTCATACCGGTGTCAAAAGATAATCTAGTTTTATCCGGAAAAGTTTTAAATCCCTGTAATTCAAGAGATTTTAAAAACATATTACCTCTGCTCCTTTACAATAATTTCATATTTACTTAAGGTGTTATCAAAGTCCACCTTAACATTATAGCCCAATGCATTAAGTCTATTTATATTTGACTTATGCTGACCTAAAAATTTTGACAATGACTTTTTATTTATATATACAATAATATTTTTACTGCTGATATCATTAAGCAGTTTTACTGTTTTATTAAACATTATTCTGCTTTCACACAGTTCTTTAAATGCTGGGTGATAATTATTATATACCATACTGTCAACCAAACTGTCGCTGTAGTGAAGTCCAAGCCTTATTACGTCAATATTGTTATCATTAAATAAGCATAGCAAATCAGCACACAAATCAATAGACTGCTCCAAAGTTGACGGAGTGTATTTGCCTTGTGTATATAAACTCTCAAGTTCGGTATTTTTTACCACAACCGTTGGATATATGCGAACACAGTCAGGTTTCAACTCAATAAACTTTTTTGCAGTTGCAATATCAGAATCGGAATTTGAGCCGTATAAACCTGTCATCATCTGAAGTCCTAAATTAAAATCAAACTCTTTTATAAGTTTTGATGCATTTACAACGTCACTTGATAAATGCCCACGGTTATTTAATGTAAGCACCTTATCATCCATTGACTGTGCGCCAAGTTCAATGGTAGTAACCTTATATGACTTTAATATGCTTAATACTTCTCTGTTTATATAATCAGGTCTTGTTGATATGCGTATGCCGTAAAAATTATCTATGTAGGGTTTAGTTGCATCAAGCAGTCTTAACATATAATCCCTGTCAATAGCAGTAAAACTACCGCCAAAAAAGGCAATTTCGGCATTTTGGGTTTCATTACCTAAATTATTAATTGCGTTTTCTATAATATTTTTTACATCAATATCATTTGGCTGATAGGCTTGTCCGGTGATTTCTCTTTGATTGCAAAAGGAACATTGGTGTGGACAACCGTTATGTGGAATAAAAATCGAAATATTATAATGCTTAATATCCCATCAACTCCAAAGCCTCTCTTGCGGCATTTTGTTCTGCTTCCTTTTTACTTCTGCCGCCGCCTTTTCCGATTACATTACTGTTTAGATGCACTTCAAACACAAAGTGTTTATCGTGGTCAGGACCGCTTTCGGAAACCATATGGTATTCCAAGATTTCACCGGGATTTTGCTGAACAATCTCCTGGAGTGTAGTTTTATAGTCTTTTACAGGCTTTTTACTTTGCGCCTTGATTTCCGGAATTATGAAGTTTAATATATGTTTTTTTGCCGGTTCAATTCCGCCGTCAAGATAGATTGCAGCAATTACAGCCTCAAAAGCGTCAGAAACGATTGAAGGTCTGTTGTTACCTCCGCCGTTTTTTTCGCCTCTGCTAAGGAGCAAATAATCCCCTAAATCGATTAGTTTACCAAATTTATATAAAGTTTTCTCGCACACTAAGGAAGAACGGAGTTTAGTCAACTCTCCCTCAGGCAATTCAGGACAATTAGCAAAAATATAATCTGCCACAACTATAGAAAGTACTGCATCTCCCAAAAATTCAAGTCTTTCATTACACTTGATACCTTTATCTCTATGCTCATTTGCATAGGAAGAATGTGTCAGAGCCTCTTTCAGAAGGGCAATATTATTAAATTGATATCCGATAACTTTCTCAAATTCTTTCATATTTCCTCTTATTTAATTGAAGTTGCAATTTCGTCGATAACATTTGCTTCAATATATTCCTTTGTAAGTCTGATAGCATTTTTCATAGTCTTTGCCTTTGCGCTGCCGTGAGCCTTGAATACAGGTTTGCAGGTACCCATTATAGGTGCGCCGCCATACTCGTTATAATCTAATTCTTTAGCCATTTTCTTAAGGTCGCCCATAACAAGAGCCGCAGCCATTTTTCCTTTTAAACTGCTTGAAAATAGTTCCTTAACCTTACCCATAAGCGCCTTTGCAACACCCTCGTAGGTTTTTAATATAAAGTTTCCTGTAAAACCGTCACAAACAATTACGTCGCAAACACCAAAGGGCAGGTCACGTCCTTCAACATTACCTATAAAATTAATATCAGCATTTTTCAGTAATTCATAAGCCTTGTGCTGTAGTTCCATACCTTTATGTTCCTCTGTACCAACATTAGCAAGGGCAACACGAGGATTCTTTATTTTCATAACTTTTTCCATATAAGCAGATGCCATTAATGCGTATTGCAATAACATTTCAGGACGAGTTTCAAGGTTAGCGCCGCTGTCCATAAGCATAAAGCAACCGCCCTTGAAATGAGGCAATACAGGTGAAAAAGCAGGTCTTTTTATACCTTTAATTCTGCGAACTATCAAAGTACCGCCAACGCAAATTGCACCGCTGTTACCTGCGCTTACAAAACCGTCACCTTTGCCGTCGGCAAGTAATTTCAGCGCAACCGCCATTGAACTGTTAGGTTTCTTTTTGAGCACAGAATCGGCGTCATCGTCCATTGTAATTACTTCGTCAGCATTAACAATTTCAAAGTCGCTTATGTCTATATTGTTGTTTTTGGCAACTTCTTTAATCACTTCTTCTTTACCTACAAGAATATAGTCGCCGCCAAATTCCTGTTTTGCTTCATATGTTCCTTTGATTATTTCTAAAGGTGCATTATCTCCGCCCATAGCGTCAATTATAATTTTCAAAGTAATACATCCCCTTTAATTTTATTCAAATCAGAGAGCGCCCTATCGGCATATGCCTGTCCTCTCTCTTTTTTATCTCGAGGTCTGTTTTCAAGTTCAGGTAAAATACCGAAATTAGCCCCCATAGGCTGAAAATTCTTTACATAAGGGTCACTTATATAGTTTGAAAGACAACCCATCATTGTTGTATCTGGTAACTTTACAGACGGTTTATTGTCAAATCTATTAGCTGCATTAATTCCTGCGACAATACCGGATGATGCAGACTCCATATAACCCTCAACGCCTGTAATCTGCCCTGCAAAAAACAGGTTTGGATTATTATTCGTGCTGAAATCACTGTTGAGAATTTCAGGAGAATTAAGAAAAGTATTTCTGTGCATAACGCCGTAACGTACAAATTCTGCATTTTTAAGTGCGGGAATTAAACTGAAAACACGTTTCTGCTCGGGGAATTTCAAATTAGTCTGAAATCCTACTAAATTCAGCATTGAACCGCTAACGTTTTCTTTTCTTAACTGTAAAACCGCCCATGGCCTGTGTCCTGTTCGTGGGTCGGTAAGTCCTACAGGTTTCATAGGGCCAAATCTTATTGTATCCTTACCTCTTTGAGCCATAACCTCAATAGGCATACAGCCCTCATAGACCTTTGGATCCATTACGTCAAAGTCGTGCAAAGGCGCACGTTGAGCATTGATCAATGCGTCATAGAATACCTCGTATTCCTCTTTATTCAT
>JAQXSC010000019.1 GCA_029218825.1 Oscillospiraceae bacterium
GATTTGTAAACCGTTACGACATTGAAGGCCTTTCACAGGAGGATTTTGACAAGGCAAAAAATATTGTATTGTCCGAGCCAAATCAGGATATTATCTATGAGGAAACTCTGCCTGTTGATGATGGCTGGAAGGTATTTGCAATGGAGTACCTGCCGGGACAGTACGACCAAAGAGCCGATTCGGCAGAGCAGTGCGTTCAGCTTTTAACTCAAGGTGAAAGATGTAAAATTTTAACAGCAAGAGTTGTAGCACTGAAGGGCGATATTACAGAGGAAGAGCTTGTTAAGGTACAGCAGTATCTTATCAACCCTGTTGAAAGCCGTCTTGCTTCTCTTGACAAGCCTGAGTCTTTGGATATTCCTATTGACCAACCTGACAAGGTTAAAACCGTTGAGGGATTTATTCAGTGGAACGATGAACAAATGGCTGAGTATTTCGGTTCAATGGGATTTGCTATGACATTGGCTGACTTGAAATTCTGCCGTGATTATTTCAGAGATACAGAGCACAGAGATCCTACAGTTACTGAGCTCAGAGTAATTGACACATACTGGTCCGACCACTGCCGTCACACTACATTCTTAACAAGACTTGACAAAATTGAAATAGAGAAAAAAGCTTTAGGCAAGGTTATTGAGGACGCGCTACAGGCTTATTATGATACTCGTGCAGAGGTTTACGGCGAGAACACAAACAGAGATGTTTCTCTGATGGATATGGCTTTAATGGGTGTTAAGGCTCTTAAGAAGAGAGGTATGATTCCTGACCTTGACGAAAGTGAAGAAATCAATGCTTGCTCTATTGAAGTACCTGTTACAATAGACGGCGTTACAGAAAAGTGGCTTGTTCAGTTTAAGAACGAAACCCACAACCACCCAACGGAAATCGAGCCTTTCGGTGGTGCGGCTACCTGTTTAGGCGGTGCTATCCGTGACCCATTGTCAGGCAGAGCATATATCTATCAGGCTATGCGTGTAACAGGCTCAGGGGACCCTACAATTCCTTTCAAGGATACAATGAAGGGCAAACTCCCAAGCAGAAAGATTACTACAGGCGCAGCACAGGGATATTCCTCTTACGGTAACCAAATCGGTCTTGCAACAGGACAGGTTGTAGAACTTTACGACCAAGGCTACGTTGCAAAACGTATGGAAATCGGCGCAGTAATCGGCGCATCTCCAAAGGAAAACGTAAAACGTGAAGTACCTGCTCCTGATGACGTAATCGTACTTTTAGGCGGCAGAACAGGACGTGACGGCTGCGGCGGTGCAACAGGCTCTTCAAAGGCTCACACAATGAGTTCAATCGAAACCTGCGGTGCGGAAGTGCAAAAAGGTAATCCTCCTACAGAGAGAAAAATTCAGAGATTATTCCGCAACCCTGAAGTTGCGAAAATGATAAAGAGATGTAACGACTTCGGTGCAGGCGGTGTATGTGTTGCTATCGGCGAACTTGCAGACGGTCTTACAGTTGACCTTGATAAGGTAACAAAGAAGTACGAAGGTCTTGACGGTACGGAACTTGCTATTTCCGAGTCACAGGAAAGAATGGCAGTTGTACTTGACAAGGCTGATGTTGAGAGATTTATAGAACTTTCCGAAACAGAAAACCTTGAGGCTACAGCAGTTGCAGTGGTAACGGAAAGCCCAAGACTTACAATGAATTGGCGCGGAGATGCAATCGTAAATCTTTCAAGAGAATTTTTGAATACAAACGGTGTAACTCAGGTTTCAAGTGCATTTATTACCGCTCCTGACCCTGATAACTGTTACAGAAATTCCTGCCCTGAAAAGTTGAGAGATATGGAAGTAACAGAGGCAATTAAGGAGAATATGGCAAGACTTGAGGTTTGCTCACAAATCGGTCTTTCCGAAAGATTTGACGCGTCAATCGGTGCAGGAACTGTTATTATGCCATTCGGCGGTAAAACTCAGTTGACCCCTCAAGAGGCTATGGCGGCTAAAATTCCGCTGATTAAGGGTGAAACTGACGACGCAACCGCTATGAGTTACGGCTTTATTCCGGGAGTTTCACGCTGGAGCCCGTTCCACGGCTCTGCCTACGCAGTAGTTGAATCCCTTTCAAAACTACTTGCAATCGGCGCTTACCCACTAAAAGCAAGACTTACATTCCAAGAGTACTTTGAAAGACTTATGGACAAGCCTGAACGTTGGGGTAAACCTGCGGCGGCTTTGCTTGGTGCTATGGAAGCACAGCTTAGGTTAGGTATTCCGTCAATCGGCGGTAAAGACTCAATGAGCGGTACTTTTGAAACTATCGACGTTCCCCCAACACTTGTTTCCTTTGCAGTTGCTATGACAAAGGCAAGTAAAACCATTTCCGCTGAATTTAAAAAGGCAGGATCAAAGGTAATTTACGTGCCTGTTCCTGAAAACAAGGAAACATTAATGCCTGAGTGGGAACAGTTAAAGGCTATGTATAACGGTGTTTATGCTCTTATGGAGCAGGGCAAAGTCCTTTCCGCATCAGTTGTAAAAGAGGGCGGTGCGGCAGCCTCTGTATGCAAGGCTTGTTTCGGTAACAACTTCGGCTTTAAATTTGAAAAGGAACTTACTAATGACGAACTGTTTGCACCTTTATCAGGCTCAATGATACTTGAACTTGAAGATGGCGCAGAACTTGACAGCAATATAGTCAGTTATCTGCTTGGTGAGGTAACAGAAGATGCAAAAATCCAAATCCACTCAAAGACTGTTGAAATCAGCGAAATTATCAATAAGTGGACTGCACCACTTGAAAAAGTATTCCCAACAAAAGCGCAATGCCCAAAAATGGAACAGTCTGCAAACCTATATACAGAAAGAAATACAAAAGCACCTGCAATAAAGATTGCAAAGCCCACTGTATTTATCCCTGTATTCCCGGGTACAAACTGCGAGGTTGACACAGCAAGAGCCTTTGAAAAGGCAGGAGCAAACGTAGAAACATTAATCGTAAAGAACTTAAAGCCATCTGACATCGAGGACACAATCGCAAAAATGGAGGAGATTATCAACCGCAGTCAGATGATTATGTTCCCGGGCGGATTCAGCGGCGGTGACGAGCCTGACGGTTCAGGTAAATTTATCGCAACAACTTTCCGCAATCCAAAGATTTCAGAGGCTGTAAACAATCTGCTGAAAAATCGTGACGGTTTAATGCTGGGTATCTGCAACGGCTTCCAAGCGCTTATCAAACTCGGTCTTGTGCCTTACGGCGAAATCAGAGATATTAAGGACACCGACCCAACCTTGACCTTTAACACAGTAGGCCGTCATATTTCACATATGGCTTATACTCGTGTAACTTCTGTAAAATCCCCATGGTTTGCAGGGGTAAACGCAGGTGACGTATTTGCAATTCCTGTATCCCACGGCGAGGGCAGATTTGTTGCAGACAGCGAAACTGTTAAGAACTTAATCGCCAACGGACAGGTTGCTACACAGTACGTTGATTTAAACGGAAACCCAAGCGACGATATCACCTACAACCTGAACGGCTCTGTATGTGCTATCGAGGGTATCACAAGTCCTGACGGCAGAATTTTAGGCAAAATGGGACACTCCGAAAGAAAGGGAGAAAACCTCTACGCAAACGTTCCTTTCAACAAAGACCAACTTATTTTTGAAAGCGGCGTAAAATATTTTAAATAAGCGAAAAAGGAGAGTTTAAAGATGACAAAATATAAATCACGCGTTGGAGCAATATTAATGGCTATGTGTATTTGTACTTCTTCTGCTATTGTAATGTCAACACCGGTTAATGCAGCAAAAAAGAGGACTACTTATGTATATGTTACAAAAACCGGCAAGAAATATCATAGTACTAAAAAATGTAGAACTTTGGCAAGATCCAAATACATTGCAAGAGTTACTAAAACCTCTGCAAAGAAAAAATATACTGCTTGTAAAGTATGTCATTGACCTAAAGTCAAACAAAAAGAGGGGCTGTTCGTCTGAACAGCCCCTAATCTATACCTATCAACTTTCGCTTACAACTCGTCTTCCGCGCCAACTTCCTCTTTTCCAACGTACGGCAACTACAACACCCCTGAATATCTCATCAGCCGCCATTGCAATCCAAACGCCGTTCAATCCCAAACCGCATACAATTCCTAACACAAATGAAAGCAGAACAGAAATACCCCACATTGAACACATTGCAAGAATTGTAGGGAACTTAACGTCACCGGCGGCTTTCATACTGTTGATAATTACAATATTCGTGGTACGTCCGAACTCAAGGAAAATGCCGATAAACATAACCTGACTGCCGAGTTCGATTACAGCGGAATTGTTCGAGAAAATCCCCAAAGTAAATGGACTTAACAGCCAGTTTATAACCGCCATACTGATAGAAATAATCAGAGAAATCCGCAGGGATTTATTAACCCGCTTGTACGCAAAGTCGTAGTCGTTTCCCCCAACGCTGTGGCCTACAATAATCTGCGTTCCCAAAGCAAGAGCCATAGGGACAAGGTATGTAAAGCCGCACAAAAGGTTGCAGTAAACTCTGGTGTTCAGCGGAACAGTTGAGTTTTGCATAAGGCAAATTGAGTTGACAATGGCAACAATGGTAATCTGACTTAAATTGTAGCAAAGGTTTTCCCCAGCCGTAGGTATGCCCAAACCCAAAAGTTTTTTCAGAATATCTTTAGGGAAAGGTCGTAAATATTTAACACTAATGCTACCGTCGATTTTAAAAATGAAGTATATAATAGCAACAATCACCATAGCAATTCTGCTAATAGACGTAACCATAGCCACACCGGCTACCCCAAAGTTAAATACTTTCAACGGGCCGTACAGCACACAGTAGTCACCGACAAGGTTGATTACGTTCATCATCAAAGCAAGTACCATACCGATTTTCGTTTTGCCGTTGTTTCTGAAAATCTGGTCAAAGGTGCTGAATATACTCTGGGCAAAAATCAGTCCGCCCACAATCTGCATATATATAGATGCGTCAGGCTGAATTTCCGGAGGAACCTGTAGCAAAGCCATAATAGGCTCGTTCAAAAAGTACAGAATAAGGCTGATAAAAACGCTCAACACAAGATTAAAAAGCATTGAAACGGTATATACTTGATTTAGTTTACTTGTGATTTTAGCCCCAAGGTACTGGGCTGTAAGAATACCCGTTGCGCTGGAAACTATGGTAAAGGTGAGAGTTAAAAATCCCAAAATTGTGTTAGCGTTACCAACAGAGCCAACAGCGTTTTCATTGTATTGAGAAAGCATAGCTGTGTCCACATTTCCCAGCATAATGCCCAAAAAGGCGGAAACAAATATCGGCCAACTCAGTTCCAAAATATTTTTATTTTTAATGTCTTTGCCCATAAAAATTCTCCGTTTGACATTTTTGTAAATACAATATAATATTATACTATTATATATAATTTTTCAATTATATTTAAAGTAAATTTTTTTGGAGGTTATTATGAATATTTGTGTATTTTGTGCATCAAGTGAAAATATAGATAAAATTTACATCAACGCCGGTGAGGAGTTCGGCAGAACTTTGGGAAAAAACAACCACACCCTTGTGTTCGGCGCAGGTAAATACGGAATAATGGGAGCAGTAGCACGAGGAGCAGCACAGGAAAATGGAAATATAATCGGCGTAGTACCCTACTTTTTTGACGAAATGGACGTAATATATAAGGACTGCCAACTTATCCGCACAGAAACTATGCGAGAGCGCAAACAGATTATGGAGGATAAAAGCGATTGCTTTGTAATAATGCCCGGCGGAATAGGCACATTCGAGGAATTTTTCGAAATTCTCACCCTGAAACAACTCCGCCGTCACAAAAAGCCAATAGCAATTTATAACGTAAACAATTACTATGACGATATTTTGAGAATGATAGACACAGCCATAGCCCAAGGCTTTATGAGTGAGCAGTGCCGAAACCTGATGATTGTAAGCGATAACCCACAGGAGATATTTGACTTTTTTGATAACTACAAGCCTTTTGAATACAACAAATATGACTTTTTAGAAACTACAAGGGGTGGCAAAGATGAGTAAGACTAATTGCGAGTTTTGTGCAAACTACGTATTTGATGATGAATACCAATGCTACTACTGTCAGGTAAATCTTGACGAGGACGAAATGGCACGGTTTATGCAGCAAAGCACCTACGATTGCCACTACTTCCAACTCTACGACGAATATAAAATAGTCCAAAAGCAGAATTAATTGTGAATATTTTAACGAGATTGTTAAAAGGTAACAAGAGAAAAACTCTTGTTGCCTTTATTTCGTTTATAAATGGAAAAAAATTCTTGTGATTTTGAATAAATTTCTTTTATAGAATTTGTGCAAAACTTATAGCAAAATAAAAAAGTTGCACAAAGTTGCACTAAAATCATAGAAAATTAATAAAAAATATTGATTTTTCATACAAATTATTATAGAATGATAGAACAGATTAGTGCTTGTTGTTACAAACAAAGTCAAAGCAGATTGGAGGGATATGATTGTCTTTTGAACAACTTGTCAGTTATATAAATGACAGAAGGCGTATTTTAAGAAGACGAAAAAGGCTTATTATTTCCCTTAGTTTGTTGGCGATTTTAGGATTGTCCACCGCTACATACGCGTGGTTTACGGTAAACACCTTTGCCGGAATTGAGGACTTTGAGGTAAAAATCTCCACAGGCGAGGAACTCCTCGTTGGAATGGAGGACTACGGCACAGACCTTTCTAAATATACACATACCATTACCAATGAAATGATAAATTCATACTTAAGAAAGCAGGGTACTAATTTAGACGAAATTATACTCGACCCTGTTACAACAACTAACGGCTCAAGATTCACCTTTGAACACGGAAATCCGGCCCAGGCGAACAAAGCCTACCTTGAATATGAGTGTTACTTTATCGCCACTTGCGAAATGTGGGTGCATCTGACTACAGAGAGCGCAGAAGATGAGGAAGATTCAGGAACAAAGGTAACTTCAAATTCCCCTGCTCCTCAAAACGAAGTAACCCAGGCGGCACGTGTGGATTTTGAATCCGCAAGAGACGGAGTTGCTACATACGAGCCAAATAAGGGCGCACCTTCAACAAGCCTAAAGACTTTTGATTTACCAAAGGGCACAATGACATACAGCGATGACGAAATGCTTTTCCACCTTGACGAAATGACCCCTACAAAGGTAACTGTTCGTCTGTGGATTGAGGGCGAAGACCCACAGTGTGACGATGATATTCAAGAGGCTAATTTAAGAGTTCAGCTTTCATTTATAGGTTGTGACCAAAACAATAACCCTATATCATAATTCTCTATATAGATAGAAAATCAAACCGAAAGGAGTTATATTGTGGCACGAAAAAAGAAAATAGATAACACAGTAACTCCAAAGCAGGTTGCTGATTTAGGTTTTAAACATGAAGTAAAAGCCGCAGCGGACAAAGGCTCCGGCGTTTACGAGCATTTCCATTCCCAAGAGGTAGCGGAGAAAATCGCCAACGCAAAGAAACGTCGCAGACGTTACGGAGTAATATTCGGTTTCTTGGTAGGAACCTTGCTTATAATGTACATAATCTCAATGCTCCTTACCCAGTGGGGCGACTTGGTAATTCAAATCGGAAATTTACAGCAGGGCAAGTCAATGATGCTCTTTGAGGATTCCGAACTTCAGCGAGGACAGGTTAAGTTAAACGGCGGCAGCGTAAAGGAAGTTACTAATATTACAAAGAATTGGCTGCCAAAGGATTTAGACACCTCAAAGGACGGACAGCACAACGGCGATAACTATTTAGCCTACACATTCTACCTAAAGAATACCGGTGACGAGGGCTTTGACTATCATTGTGATATGAATATAACAGGCGTTGCAAAATCAGCCGACGAGGCTTGTCGAGTAATGATTTACCGCAATGGTAAAGAACAGGTCTTTGCAAAAGGCCAGTACGAAAACCGCAAAAAAGCAGAAACCGACGCAACAAAATGGGTAAACAATACCACAGTTACACAGTTTGACCGCAAGGATTTCAAAACCGGCACTTCCGATAAATATACAGTTGTAATATGGATTGAGGGCAACGACAAGGAATGTGTTGACGCAATCCGCGGCGGCCACGTTAGAATGAATATGATTTTTAGTGTTCCTGACGAAGAAGCAACTACTAACAATCAGTAAATTTTTGGCTCAAACTTTTTTGCTGTCGCAAATGCTGAGGCGAAGGCAGAAAGGTTGACATAAAATGTAAAATAGCCCTTCCGTGTTTTCGGGGCAAAAATTAATTTAAGGAGGATTCTCTATGAAACACACAACAACAAGAAAGAAGATGTTACTATCTTCAGTAGCTATGCTATTAGTTGCTATGTTAGCTCTTGGCTCTGCAACATTCGCATGGTTCACATCAAACCCAAATGCAAATGCAACAGGTTTAAGCCTAAAGACAACTGCTTCAACTGGTCTTGTAATCAGAACAGAAACAGACACAACATGGTCACACGATGCTGCGCTGGCTAAAGATTTACCAACACAGAACTTAGACCCTGTATCTCAGAAGCAAGACGCTCCTTCAACATTCTACACAGTTGCTGCTGCTACTGCTGACAACTATGCAAAGGGCGCAGATGATCCAACTACTACAGCAGCCGGCTACTACAAAGAAAACATCTATTGTAGATTATCAGACGGTTCTGACGTTGCTGCTGCTGCTGCAAAGAAGGTATATCTAAAGGGTATCACAATCACAAAAGCTGCAGGCGCTACAATGGAAGGCTGTATCAGAGTTGCTGTTGCTAACGGTGAAAATCTATTAGGTACATGGGCACTTACAACCGCTAACAACGGTGTATTAACTCCTGACGCTGGCGACTATAGCCCTGCTCTTGCTGTTGCTGGTACAAACCTAAGTGTTGACACAGGTCTAACAGCTTTATCAGCTACAGGTTCTGACCTATCAAAGTACATCACAGTTTATGTATATCTTGACGGCCAGGATACAAACTGCTACTCAGATAAGGTTGGTACAGTTAACGCAGCTGAAATCATCAGCAGTGTAAAGGTTGACCTAACTTTAGCTGACTAATTTAAACAAATAATTGCTAATAACTACATAATTAAGTAATTAGTAATTCAGCACCCCTCAATTCGAGGGGTGCTGAAAGAAAATTTTTCCAAGGGGAAGTCCAATGAAAGTATTTAAGAAAGTATTAAACATTATTATTACAATTTTAATAGTATGTGTGCTTATTGTTTCTATATTAATGGCGGCAGTAGCACTTACTTCTAAAGATACCGGAGTTCCCAATGTATTTGGTAAGGCAGCGATTTCTGTCCTTACCAACTCAATGGAAGGCGAAGACGAGCTTGATTTCAATGCGGGAGATATGTTGATTTGTGATGTTGTTGCCGAACCTTCTTCCGCTACCTATAAAGTCGGCGATGTTGTAACATTCCAACAGGATATAGACGGCGACGGTAAGGTTGACCTTGTTACCCACAGAATTTACAAGGTAAACAAGGACGGCACTTATCAGACAAAGGGTGACAACAACGAAACCTACGACCAGGACCCTAACGGTACTGCACAGTTTCCGAATGTCAGCAATTATGATATTGTTGCTACATATCACGGAATGAAAATTCCCGGAATAGGTAACTTCTTTGCTTACATAAGAACACCTATGGGCTTCTTCCTGTGTGTTCTTTTGCCGATGATTTTGTTCTTCCTTTACGAGGCTGTTCGTGTTGTTATCAACATTATTGCCTACAACAAGGAAAAGGCTATCGAAAATGCACAGGCTATCGTTGACAGCAGTGTGCTCACAGAGGAGCAAAAGAAACGTGCTATCGAGGAGTACCTTGCTGCCCAAGGCGGTAACATTCCTCTTGATACTACCGAGGATTCCCCAACTGATGATGTTCCTACAGAGGACAATTCAGCAGAGGAGTAACCTCAAAAATGTAACAGGTAGTTTTGTGGTATATCAGCAGTACCGCAAAACAAACGGTTACACTTCTTTAGACCCCAAAAGGTCAATGTAAACTTTCATTCATTTTATTTTATGTAACCGAAGTATGGCGCAAAACGTCTATAATGTTAAGGTTCCTAATCTATCAAAGTCAAAGACTTTTAATATATTTTTAAGGAGATAATTCCCATGGATACTGTATTTATGTTTCTGTTCGAATTTTTAGGACAGTTTTTCGGTTCCCTCTGGTTTGGTATTGTTGCATTGATTACCGGTATCGGTAATGCCTTCAACATTCCGGAGTACATAAGCATTATTACCCGCTATACAAACGACTTGGGCTTAGGCGGTCTTGGTTGGGTTGTGGCTATTATTGCAATCATTCTTTTAGTTGCAGTTTTAGGCTTGGCAGTTTTCTTAATAGTTGTTTCCTTAAAGAAATTTTTTAAGTCAAGACGTGCAAGAAAGGACGCAGGCTCTTTAGTTGACGAGGTTCAGGCTCTTAATCGTGAGGTTATGCGTCTTAACCTTGAAAAAGACAAACTCCTTTCTATGAAGGTTAGCCAAATCGGTCTTAACCCTAACGAAATTTCCGAGCTTACAGGGGAAGAACTTGAAACTCTTAACGGCGAAAATGCCGACGAGGGCGACCTGCGTTTCTACAAACTTTCAAAAATCGACGAAGAGTGGGCAGATTATCAGCCACCTGAGTACGATAACGATATTACCTTGCCTGAATTCTGCGAAAGATTCAGACTGTTCGCTTGTTCAAGACTTGGTCTTTACTACGATATTAAACTTATCAGACTGTTCGTTGCATCCTTTGCAGCAACAAGACTTATTATCCTACAGGGTATTTCCGGTACAGGTAAAACTTCTCTTGCTTACGCATTCGGTAAGTTTGTATCTAACCCCTCTGTTGTTGCTCCTGTTCAACCTTCTTGGCGTGACCGTTCCGAGTTGTTCGGTTACTTCAACGAATTTACAAAGCGCTACAACGAAACTCAACTTCTCTGCGCTATGTACGAGGCTTCCTACAACGAAAACGTTTACCTGGTAATCTTGGACGAAATGAATATCGCTCGTGTTGAGTATTACTTTGCAGAAATGCTTTCTATCCTTGAAATGCATATGCGTGAGGAATGGATTGTAGATATCGTTCCAAGTGTTTGGGAAAGCGACCCTAAACACTTAAGCACAGGTAAACTGACAGTTCCGCCTAATATGTGGTACGTTGGTACTGCTAATAACGACGACTCTACTTTCGCTATTACAGATAAGGTTTACGACCGTGCTATGCCTATTAACATTGACAGCAAGGGTGTTCCTTTTGAGGCGCCTGATACTCCTCCTGTTGTGATTAACTACCACCACTTTGAGGATATTCTCAATCAGGCAAAAGCAGAAAATCCGCTTTCTGAGGAATCACTAAAGAAAGTCGCTTTGCTTGACGACTATGTTATCGCTCATTTCCGTGTTGCTTTCGGTAACCGTGTTATGAAGCAGATGAAAGACTATGTACCGGCTTACGTCGGTGCAGGCGGCACAGAACTTGACGGCCTTGACTATGCTTTGGCTCGTAAGGTATTCCGCAAGTTCGAGGCTTTGAACCTATCTTATATCCGTGACGAAATCGACGGACTTATTGCCTATATGGATGAGTTGTTTGGCGAGGAAAATATGAACGAGTGCAAAGAGTATCTACGTATGCTCAAGAAACTTGTATAAAACTAAAATCTTGCTTGGGGACGTCGGATTTTCGGCGTCCCATAAAGTGTTTTTATATGGGTGCAAATTTTTGCACAGTAATTTATTAATTTTTAAAATGAGGTGAGTAAAAGGTGGAAAATTTTGATAAGTATTATCGTTCGTATAAATATATGGAAAAGTTGCTGCAAACTGATTTTACTCACAACTACCTGAACCAAAATTTTGAGGATAACGACAAAGGCGAGGATGTTCTTTCCGGTAAAATTAATCAAAAGGTTATCGATATGGAGTGGGTTACCGCCATTGAGGATACCTTGGTGTATATGGAAAGAGCCATTGATGAACAGCGCCGTTTTATCAAGGAAAATCAAGAGGTTTATCGTATTGATAAGGCAAAAATTATCAACAAGGATTCTGTAAAACATCTGTCACAGCACACTAACTTTATCGCAAAAGTTGAGGGTGACAAGGTTACTCCTAACAAAGTTTTAACCATTGAACGTGAGGAAAGTTTTGAAATCTACGAAAACCGCTTTTTAATAACTTTAATCCGTCTTGCTAACCAATTTGTAAACGATAAGTACCGCAAGATGGCTGACGCTCCTACCGACACCTTCGACAAGGTTCAAATGAAGCGTAACTTGGTGCTTAACAACCAAAAGGTTACTTTTAATGTTGAGTACAGCAACGAAATTAAGGACGCAAGGGCTGACGACTTAAACGTTCAGGACTACGAGAAACTCTCCGACTTCGACCGTGTACGCCGTATCAGAGAAAAACTCAACAGTTTTTTGAATACCCCTATGATGAAAGAAATTTCAAACTGCGTTCCTGTTCGTCCGCCGATTCTTCATACAAACCTTATGATGAAAAACCCTAACTTTAAGGCTTGTCTTGATTTGTATAACTACCTGAACGCTTATAAAAAGCCCGGCTATGAAATCGTCGGTAAAGAGTTCAGCGGTGTTATGGATAAGGAAGTTCAGCAGAACCTGTACTTCTCCTTAGGCTTCCAGCATTTTATGATGTCTATAGCCACAAACCCTGCTTTGAAAAGCCTTCTTGAGGATAGGTATCAAGAGGAAAATGCAAGGTGGGAAAAGGAGCAGAAACTTCCTGTTGAGGAACTCCGCCGCAGAGATTTAGAGAAAATCGAAAAAGTCCGCAAAGAGGAATTAAAAATCCGTTTGCAGGAAATTCGTGACAGAGAAAAAATCATCCGCGACCAAAGGTCGGAAATTTCCTCATTAAAACTCGAGATTGAAAAGCGCGACAAGACGATTGAAAGTCTAAAGAGCAGTATCAGAGCGTTAGAGGATGAGATTAAAGACCTGCAAAGTCAGTTGCAGACCGTTAAGGCTGAACTTGTCAAAGCGCTTGAACGTATTGCACAGTTAGAGGAAAAGGTTGCTCAACTTGAAGCAAGAATTGCCGAGCTCGAACAGCAGGTAGCAGAACTCACACAAAAGGTTGCCGAACTAGAGGAAATCAAGGCGCAACTTGAAAAGAGAGTTGCCGAACTCGAGCAAATTGTTGAGGAGCAGAAAGCGAAAATTGCCGAACTTGAGGAAATTGTCGCACAGCAGAAAATCAAGATTGCACAACTGGAAGCACTTGTTGCAGAACTTGAAAAAATCAAACTGGAACTTGAGCATCGTGTTGACGCACTTGAAAAGGAAAACGCAGAGCAAAAGGCAACAATCGCACAGCACGAGGAAACTATTGCACAGCAGAAGTCGGCTATTGCAAGTTTAGAGGAGTCAATCGCAACTGCAAAAGCGGAAATTGCTTCCCTTACTTCCACCCTTGCCCAGCGTGACAAGACAATCGCTGAACAGACTGACACAATTAACACGTTGAATACAACTGTTTCAAATCTACAGAACGATTTGGATATTGAAATACAGGCTCACAAAGATGATGTTGAGGCTGAAAAACAGGCTCACATCAACCACGTTGAAAGCCTGAACAGAATGTTTGAAAGCGAAAAAGAAAAAATCGCAGAGAGCCATAGAATTGAGATTGCCAACAATGAAAAAGCCTTTGACAAAAAGGTTGAGGGCATCAACAAGGCTCACGATAATGAGATTAAGAAGTTAAACAGCCGTTGTGAGGCAGAGAAAAAGCAAATTCAGAAAACCGCTGACCAGCGAGTTAAAGCAGCACAGAAAGAGGCAGAAAAACAGGCTAACGCAAAACTTAAAGTTGAGATTGCCAAGGCTCAAAAAGAGGCTAAAAAATCTGCCAAGAAAGCACAGGAAAGTGCCGTTAAACTTAAGGAAACTATCAAAGCCGAAAAGGGTATCCGAGGTTTATTCACCTTTGATTACACAGTGGGCGCACTTGGTATGCAGACCTTGAAGGCTCTTGACTTAACAGCCAAGGGTATCGATACCGAAGTGATTTTCAACGAACTCACCCGAACACGCCGACTGAGTTGTATATACATTGTCCGTGACAGCAAGAAAATCACAGTTGCTTACGGCGGTCACAATGAACTTTCCGTTGTGAAAACTTTTAAGGGTGAATCCGACTTTGATGTTTGCAAAAAGTACATTGGCGACTTCCTTGCAAATGCGGATAAATCCGGCGTTTACCTTACATACAAAACTATGGATAAACTTTACGTAAACAATATGGCTAAAGAACTTGAAAGCAATTTCGGTTTTGAAACCGCCAAGGTTTTCCACAATAAGGCTCAAAAACCCGGCTCATCAACATTGGGCATCTACTATTACAGAGGATAATTTACTATGAAAAAACAACCAAGCCACAACAGGCATATGACTTCTAAAAATTCAATACTTGTGCTTGTTATGCTTGTTTGCATTTTTCTTTCAACATGGGCTTGGTTTGCCTCAGGTCAATTGGATGCTACTGCAAGCGGTCTTTCTGTGAAGACAGAAAACCCTTCCACTCTGGAGCTTGCTCTGCCTAACGAGGACGGCTCTTATCCGACAGATGATAGTGCATACAGTTCTATGCTGGATTTTGACAAACAGGCAAGTATCATCCGTACAATGATTACCGACGTCACAAGTGACGGATTGCATTTTATCATTCCCACAACAACACAGAGCGACGGCATACGTATTGTTCAAAAGGACCAGGCTTGGAACAGAGCGAAAGCCGACTCTGAATATGTCTCAATTCCATTTTATGTCCGTTCTCAAGCACCCAAAATTTATGTCAGCCAAAGCTCTCAGGTCAAGGCTACCTTAAAGGACGAAAGCGGCGTAGTAAATAAAAGTGATGCTTCCTCCGGTATATCCCGTAACGGTGTGGTTGGAGCTATGCGAGTTTCCATTGTTGATATGACAAAAAGCATTAACAACTCCGATTATACACCCAAAACTGCTGATATGAAGTTTTTGTGGATTCCAAGACCTGATCTTTATTTACATACCCCAACAGACAGCACGTGGGAGCTAAAAACTAATATACAAAAGGATACAGAGCTGCCAAACGGCGGTTCGGGAGACACCTATATTCACAAATATTGGCAGATCAGAAGCAACGAAGAGATTGATTTACAAAGCGGTATGGGTGTAGATGAAACCAGCTTACCCGGTGCAGTTGCTTCCATATATAGAGGGGACGATTTAACTCCTACCCTCGGTGCGAATAAATCCATTGGAAACGGTAAAATATTTGACGAATCCGTAGGTGATAGTGGTGCTTACGTCGATATGGAACCCACAAAAATTAACGGCAAAGATTATTATGTATATAAATTTGTTATGAACATTTGGATTGAGGGTTCAGACGCAGAGGCAAGACGTGCTTTAAACAACGGTGAATTTGACATAGATATTAGTTTCTGTACGGATACAGAGTAATTTTACTGACAAAATAATGAGAAACGAGGTGAGATAATGGGTAATTTACAAAAGAAGCTTGTGGTTTCTATAGCTAATTTGACAAAGAACTGTAAATCAAGCAAGAAGCAAGTTGTAATGTCCTGTGTCTCACTTTTTCTTGCCACAATAATTTTGATTTCTTCTGCGTATTGTTGGTTCTTTTTACAGGAGGCAAAGACTCTCGGTACCTTTAGTGTTGACGCAGGAAACGGTCTGCGACTGAACTACAACAACAACAACAGTAATGTTGTTCAAATTACCGACAATATGAACTTTTTACCTGTTTCAAGCGTAAACGGTCAGAATCTGTATTTCCCGTCTGACGGCTCATTTTACACTAAGAGTTCCCTCCAGGAAAGAACTGAGGAAGTAAAATACCGTTCAGCTACCGCAGGTGATAAAAATATATATTTCCTGCAGTTCGACTTTGCGTTAACCTCTTACACCGATGGCACAGAGGTGTTCATTGACGAAAAGGACACTTACATAAAAATGAAAAATAAAACAAAAAATTCAAATCCTGCTGTTCCTTTAAATGCCATGAGAGTAGCATTTTTATACGATAACGGAAAAAACACCGTTGTAATGAATCCTACCGGCAAGGAAAGATCTGTAAAGGCAGTTGACCTTGTAAACTTCGGTACAGGTGAATGTTTAAAAACCTCAACACAGATTTCAAAACCTTTCTCCTATTACACAGCTACAAACGCACAATCTCTCTTTACTCTTGCAGCAGGAGAAACACAAACAATGTCTGTTGTGGTTTGGCTCGAGGGTACAGACAAAGACTGTGTAAATGATATAATCGTTAACAATCTTGATATAAATATTAAGTTTACAACAACATGGAATAATATGGACGAAATCAAATTCAAGGATGTTTCAAGCGACAAGTGGATTTCAAAACTGTTAAAGAGTGGTTCACAGCTGCAGCTTGTATATAAAGATGCTCAGAATATAGAAACAACCTATGATATGGTGGGTTCCGGTGAAGAATTTACCTGCAAACTTCCAAAAACTATCGACAGTGGACTTTACTTCAAGCTTACTGTTGGAGAAACAGTATATAAATGGGATACCGAGCCTGACGGAACACCGTCAACCTATCGTGGTAAAAACGTAACATACTACGCAAAGGGTACAAAGGCGGATCCTCGCGGTTATTGGAAGACTTCAGACGGTGACAACGATATTGATGTTGATGTTCCTGATGAAGAATGGTAATCACACAATCCGTATATTTGATAAAATGGCATCATTTGTTAATGAAAAATGAAAGGAGGTGCCACTATGAAGAGCTTTACTAAAAAAATAGGCAAAAGAAAATTAATATTAAGTGTAGTGGCACTTATCCTTACGATAATGATGGTTGTAGGCTCAACCTATAGCTGGATTGAAAACATTACAGCGGTTCAGATTACTAACGTACCTCAAGGCGGCACAGGCGCTGATACTGCTACATTGGGAATAAAAAATGATATCAGCGAAACTATAGTATTGGGCAGCTGCGGTCCTGATGATAAAGACG
>JAQXSC010000020.1 GCA_029218825.1 Oscillospiraceae bacterium
GTTTATGAACTATGTATATAACCTGAGAATACGCTCCCTTATCAACTGTCCTGTCAGCGTAAACGAGGACGACCAACTTTTAACTCTTACAACCTGTTCCTATGAGTTTGAGAATTTCAGAACTGTAGTTGTTGCAAGAAAGTGTCGCAAAGGTGAAAGTTCCGCAGTTGACGTAAGCAGTGCAACGCTGAACCCAAACGCTGTATGGCCACAATGCTATTACAGTCGAAACGGCGGTACACGTCCCCAGATTTCCACTTTCCAAACTGCTTTAAAGGAAAAGAAGATTAATTGGTATGACGGCGACAACAGGCTAACAGGCTCTGAGGAACTGCCTACAACTGTTTCGGAAACAACGGAGCCTACCACAAGACCTACCGAAACACAAAAGCCAAAATTTTATAGTGTAAAAATCTATAACAAAGGAAAACTTATCCGTAACTACAGGGTTGAGGAGGGTATGAAAGTACCTCTGCCCAACATTTCCAAAACCTATAAAAAAGGCAACTACAAATACACTTTCCTAAAATGGGTATGCAGTTCAGGTTCATATAACAACGTAAAAAATAATATGAGAATTACGGCAAAGTATAAAAAGGAAAAAATCAAAACGCCTAAACCTACAAAGCCAAAACCCACAAAACCTAGCGTCAAGCCTACGGTAAAGCCAACTGTTAAACCTACTGTCAAGCCTACCGTAAAGCCAACGGAAAAGCCTACAACTTCCGCAACGGAAACCTCGGAAACCTTAAGCGATAATAATTCCGTAAATTCAGTAGGGGTAATCGAACCAAAGGAATAAGCCTATGAAATGTGAAACAATTTTTTATCTTGCCAACAAAACAAGTCTTTGCAAAAAAGCCTTGGAAACCGAAACGGAAAAGTTGAGGGTCACATTGGGAGCCTGTCACTTTGCCACCGAGCCTAAAAAATTAGGGGAACATCTTATTACTGCCTTGAAAAGCAATAATATTGTTTTCGTAATCGGCGGACTTGGAAGTAATTACGGTAACATTTCCGCAGAAAAAGTGTTCTCAAAGGCGCTTGGCAACAATTTGCCAAGCGAAATTTATAAACTGAAAAATCCTATTTCAAGTCACAAAGGTTACGTTATCAGAAAAGACGGTCAGATTATAGTACTTCTCCCTGACGAGCCTACAGAAATTTCCGAAATTTTCCGCTGTGGTTTATCCGATTATTTCAAAAGTGCGGTAAATAAATAATTCAAGATGACTAAATCTGTATTTTTACCAAAAATTTCAATGATTTTTTATGTATATTTTATATAGAAATTGGCACCAATCTTTAGTACAATATAAGTGAGAAATTTTTTCAATATTAAACACAAATAAAGGAGAGAAAATAATGAAAACTTTCAAAAAAAGTATGGCAATTATTTTGTCAATTCTTATGCTGCTTTCTGTAATGACAGTTGCAGGTATCAGCGCGTCAGCTGCTGACGAAGACAATGCAACAGACACTTCTGTAACAGAGGCTACAGAAGTAACAGAGGCTACAGAGGCTTCTTCTGAAACTGAACCGACAGAGGCTTCTTCAGAAACCGAACCCACAGAACCTCCTACACAGATGGAACCAAGATCCGCTTACTACGTAGTAGGTAGTGTTGAACTGTTCGGCACAAGTTGGGGCGATACACCTCACGACCCTGCAAACAGTATGGAACTTAAAGATGACGGTATCTACTATTTAACACTTGAAAACGTTGCTGCAGGTAACTATTCATTCAAGGTTATCGACACAATAAAGGGCTCTATCACATGGCATCCTGACGGTATGGGTAATGACGGTAAGGTTTCAGTAACAGAGGACGGCTCTTCCGTTACTTTTGCTTACAAACCCGGCGAACTTGCAGGTGTTGTTGCTGTAAACGAAGTTCCTACATATCCTGCCCCTACAACTCCTACAGAGCCGGAATCAGAACCGGAGCAAGTTGAAAACACAACCGCTCCTATTAAACTTGGCGGTGTTGCAGATGTAATTTTCACTTCAAACGTAGATAAAACAACTGTTACAACAAAATATGATACAAGCCGTGACAGAACATTTACAGTTAAGTATGACTTGAGAACTGCTGAAAAACTGTTAAACGGTCAGGGTACATTATCCTACAACAGACAACAACTAAAACTCGTTAGTTTTTCAATGCCAAATATTCCAAACGCTGTTTTCAACACAGAACTTGCAGACAGAGTGGAATTTAACTTTACAGACTGTCAGAATCTGTATGACTTCACAACAACAAAGACATTTATCGAGGCTACATTTGAATTTATGACAGCATCTCCAACATACGTTAATCTCTCTTTTGAGGAATTAAATGGTACAGGCAAAGACGGTGACGTGGCTTACGTTACTGACGGTGCAGTTGTTACAGCATTCGGATTGTCAACAAAAGCATCTGCTCCTACACCTGCTCCAACATCTGCTCTAAAGTTAAACTACACAAAGGTTACAAAGAAAGCAGGACAGAGTTTCACATTAGCAGTAAAGAATCAGCCAAAGGGCACAAAACTTTCTTTCTCATCTTCCAAGAAGAATGTTGCTGTTGTATCCTCAAACGGTAAAGTATCTGCTTTAACAAAGGGTAATGCTACAATTTCCGTAAAGATTAAGAGCGGTTCCAAAACTGTTAAGACATTAACCTGTAAGGTAACAGTTTCAAACAATCCAAAGATTAAACCGGCTAAGACTTTAACTGTTAAGAAGGGCAAGACCGGTACAATTAAGATTACAGGCAAGGCTAAGGCAGTTAAAAATGTTTACAAAGTAAATAACAAGAAGATTGCTAAAGTTACTTCAAACACAAGTGCCGAAAAGGTTAAGGTTAAGGGTCTAAAGGTAGGCTCAACAACATTAACACTAAAGGTAAACAACAAAGCCTTCAAAGTAAAGGTTAAAGTAAAATAATAAGATAACAAAAAACTCCTCACAGTTAAACTGTGGGGAGTTTTTAATAGAAAAGTTTATTCCTCATTCAATCTGTTAAGTTTTGCTGCCTGACGACTGCGTTTGTAACGGTACAGCACGTTTTCTGCCCATTCTCTGTCAATTCTGATAAAGCCTTTCAGTTTTTTATCCTTTACTGCAAGTTCGTTTACAACGCTGACGGACTTTCCGTAAATTTCAAGACGTGCGCTTTGAACGTATGGGGTTTTCTCCTCTCCGATAAAGAAAGTAAATCCCATTGTGTTGCTTTCGCTGTCATACATTGAAAGATAGCCCTCGGTTACTTTCGGCAACTTATGTTTTTTCGCCACAGCCTCGGATATAGCCAGTTTTGTAAGTTCCACAGCCATATCGTCAAGACCGCTTTCAAAGATAAATATTTTCTCTTTAAAGGTATTGAAATCCGGCACAATTCTTTTATCAATATGCTTTAAAGTTTTGAATTCTTCCTCCAAAGCCTTGTCGGCAAGTTGAAAATGGTCAACCTTGGGGATAAGATAAACCATAAACCTGTTTTTCATATCGTTATACAAAACAGGATATGTAAGCCTTGCAGAGTAACCGCAACTGCTGCAACTCCATTTGAAAAAACTTTCGTCCATAGCCTTTTCACGTAAAGACCTGTTGTTGGTAACGTTTATACTTGTTCGCAGGACTGCTCCTGTAGATTCGTTGCACTTTGGGCATACAATGCTCTTTTTAATTATATTTGACATTGACCTTCCCCCTTTTTCTAAATTATTATACCAACAGAAAATAAAAGTCGCAAGTAATTTTCAAAAAAATATTGATTTATTGAAAAATATCTGCCATAATAAAAGTGTGTAAATTGATTTATCTAAAAAAGGAGATTTTTATATGGATTTTTTTGATATTATTAAAAAAGGCTTTTCAAATGCATTCGACACTGTTTCCGAAACTACACAGGCTATTATTGAGAAAAATCGTGTTAATTCTCAACTTATGAAACTGCGTTCCGTTATGAAGAGCGAGTGCGAAATGATTAACCGCGCCTACATAACTTTAGGCAAACAGTATTACGAGGGAAAGCAAAAAGGTAATGCTACACCTTGTGAAAACGAGGAAGAGTTGTTCAAGATTATTGCGGATTCCAAGTCACGCATTAAAAAAGCAAGAGAGCGTTACCGCCAGATTATCGAAAACCAGACAGTAGAAATGGTAAAAAAATATGACATCGGCGATTTAGAGGATATTACCGTAGTTTGCTCAAATGAAGATGAATACGGTGACTCTCCTTTTGAAAATGAAAACGCCGATGAAACCGATATCGTTATCAACCAATCAACTGATGACGAGGTTGCAGAAACAGATACTTTCTAAAAGTTCAAGACCTGTTGTGACAAAACAACAGGTCTTGTTATTTTTCAAAGTATTTTCCAAAGGTTACTACTCCATTGTTGTCGGCAATCAACTTTCCGTTCTCCTTAATTCTTGCGGTCAGAATACTTCTCCCCTCTGCCTTGTCTGCGTATTCATTTATCATACGTTTAAGTTTCGGAGAAAAAACGCTTTCAAACACCACATAGTATTTATTGTTGTAGTAGTATATCCGATTTTCCGTTACGCACTTATCTTTTAAATCTACGCAGAGATTTATCAAATTTTCCAAACTGCCGAAAACAAAACAAAGGCTGTAATTCTTCCTTTTTATACGGTAAACCTTCCTTTTATTTTCAGGCTTCAGAGTAAGCAAGATAATGCATCCGTTTTCGTGAGGAAGTGCCTCTACAAGCATTTTCTTGCCATATGAAGATATACCTGTTTTCAAACAGGCAAGGGTCAAAAGCCGAATAAGTATCCTCTTTGAATGTGGGTCGCTGAAACTCATTTTGCTGTAATCCAAGGAAAAATCCCTCATATCACTGCTCCCAAGTACAATCAGCACCTTTCCTTTGTCAATCTGTTCAATAGTCATACAATCACCTACTACCATAGTATGAAAACTCAGAATATTTTGCAAGTGATTTTTATTGGAAATTCTTTAAATGCTGTTATCAACAGACAAATTTTTCTCTTTTTTTATTGCAAAAAATATATATGATGTGCTAAAATATTAACAATATAGAAGGATGTGATTTTTATGCCAAAATGGTTAAAGGACGCTGTTTTTTACGAAATATATCCCCAAAGTTTTTACGACAGTAACGGTGACGGAATAGGTGATATTCAGGGCATTATCCAAAAACTTGATTACGTAAAGCAACTTGGTTGCAACGCAATATGGCTTAACCCTGTGTTTGACTCCCCTTTTAAGGACGCAGGTTACGACGTGCGCAACTACAAAAAAGTTGCCCCACGTTACGGCACAAACGCAGACTTAATCGAGTTGTTGAACGTTGCCCACAAAAAGAAAATTCGCATTATTCTCGACTTGGTTCCCGGTCATACCAGCGACACTCACCCTTGGTTTAAACAGGCTAAAACCGCCAAGGAAAATAAATTCAGCAACCGCTATATTTTCACAAAATCTGTTTGGGACGCACCGCCTGAATATCGTATGATGTGCGGTCTGTGTGAACGTGACGGCAACTATATGGTAAATTATTTCAGCAGTCAGCCGGCTTTAAACTACGGCTTTGCCGAAATTACCCACCCTGAATGGCAGTTGCCTATGGATCACCCTGACTGCAAGGCAACAGTTGAGGCGTTAAAAGACGTTATGCGTTTTTGGCTTGACCAAGGCGCAGACGGTTTCAGAGTAGATATGGCTGACTCACTTGTAAAAAATGACGATACAAAAGAGCCTACCGCTACAATTTGGGCAGACATACGCAAAATGCTTGATACGGAATATCCTGACGCCGCTTTGGTTGCAGAGTGGTGCAATCCACCTGTAGCAATTAACAAGGGCGGTTTCCATTGTGACTTCTATCTTGACCATATGGGCAACGGCTACAACGCTCTGTTCAGAGCAGGAGATTGGGGCTCAAAGGCATTTTTCAACAAAAACGGCCAGGGTAATATCAGAGCCTTTACCGACGAATATGTGCCTAACTACAACAGCACAAAGGATAAGGGCTACATCAGTTTTATAACCTGTAATCACGATACTCCGCGTATGACAGCCTATCTTGACGAGGAGGCTATCAAAATTTCCTACGCCACAATCTTCACCATGCCCGGTGTACCGTTCCTGTATTATGGCGATGAAATCGGTATGAGATACCTGAAAGGACTTACAAGCGTTGAGGGCGGTTACAGTCGAACAGGCTCACGTTCTCCAATGCAGTGGTGTAAAGGCAAAAACTTCGGTT
>JAQXSC010000021.1 GCA_029218825.1 Oscillospiraceae bacterium
TTATAGATAATAAAACAACATAATTTGCCCATAATACTAAAGAGGTGATATTATGTTAGATGATAAAGAGATGCTCCAATTTATTATGAAAACTGCGGAAATGGGATGCAGAGGCATTAACGAAATAAAGCATTACGCAAATTCCGAGGAAATGAGTAATGCTCTCCGTTCGCAAAATATTGAATACGGACGGATATACCATAACGCTTACAATATGCTCAGGGAAAGAAATCAACCAAGTTGTCACGTTAGTCCTATGAGCAATTCTATGGCTAAAATGGTAGTAAACCGCCAAATGAAAAACGACAGTTCCGACCCTCATATTGCGGAAATGATGATTAGAGGAAACACTATCGGCGTTCAGAAAACTTCAAGACGTATCAGACAATATAACAAATCTGACGAAAGCATTTCAAAACTTGCCCAAAAATTAATGGCTACGGAACAGGCAAATATCGAGGAAATGAAATCTTATCTATAATAATACCCCCTGCCTAAATGGCAGGGGGTAAATATTAGTTGAACTTATAAATTTTTCTTGCAATTCTGTAGAAACCGATAGCGGTTTTTCTGCCTACATAATTTTGGATATTTGCAAGTGAGAAAATTGATTTATGCTTTACGTAGTTATATGTTTTAATATCGTAGTCTTTCATATACTTCCACAAATCCTCACGTTTTTGGTCTTTATCCTCAAACTCGCAGATTTCACAGAAGATATTTGAAATTGTCATCATCATTGTAATGTACTTGCGCATATATTTGCCAAGTTTTTTACTTACGGCATAAACGTCGGAAATTCTATGGGATTCAATCATAATTTTAGTTACTCTCAACTGTTGGTCGATTCTTGAAGCCATAATCTTTTCGTTTACGCTCTGGTCATCTCTGCCGATAAAGTAGCGGTAAAGGTCAGTATCGGAATAGTAGATGCTCTTTACATAAGGCAATGGCTGATAAACAAAAATGTTATCAACATAGAATGTGTGCTTTGGCAGTTCAACCTTACATTCTCTGAGTAGGCCTGTTCTGTAAATAACAGAGTGCATAAGCAGACACTGAGAAATTTTAAAACCCTTAATATCGTCCCAAGTACAAACAGTTTCCTCAGGGAATACACCTCTGTAGTGCATTGTGTATTGAGTACCGTCGGCAACGTGTTCATAAACATAGTTGCAGACAAACATATCAAGGTTGATTTCCTTAAGTGTTCTTAACTTGTCCATAACATCTTTCAGACAATCCACATCAAGCCAATCGTCGCTGTCAACTACCTTGTAGAAAAAGCCTGTAGCGTTTCTGATACCTTGGTTTACGCCCTCACCGTGACCGCCGTTTTCCTGATGAATTACCTTTACAATGTTTGGGTATTTTTCGGCATAACTGTCGCAGATTTCAGGAGTGTTGTCCTTTGTAGAGCCGTCATCTACCAAGATAATTTCAGCCTCCTCACCTGCTGTGAGAAGTGTGCCGATACAGTGGTCCATATATTCCGCAGAATTGTAGCAGGGAACCGCAAATGTAATTAATTTTTCCATATTAAACCTCCGGACATAATTTTGAAGCAAGGTCTAATGCTCGTTCAATAATAGCGTCCATATTGTAGTATTTATATTCGGCAAGTCTGCCTATTAAGTGTAGGTTTTTGTACTGATTTGCTTTCTCAAAATACTTTTGATACAAGGCGTTATTTTCGTCGTTGATAATTGCATAGTAAGGAATTTCATCCTCTGCGCCTGAATATGACTTTGAATACTCTTTACAGGTAGTGGTTTTTCCGGGTAAAATCTGTCCGGTCATATGTTTAAACTCGGTGATTCTTGTGTAGTCCTCGGAAACCGTGTAGTTAATTGTACCATGGCTTTGAACATAGTCTTTGTCAAAAGTTTCAAATACAAAGTCAAGAGTACGATACGGCAAACTGCCGTAGCAATTTCCGAAAAGATAATCTACAGCACCGCTGTAAACTACTTCACCCTCAAAAACTTCACCCTCAAACAAAATCTCACCTTCGGCAAGGGTCAGTTTATCGAGAGCGTCAACGCCTGTTAAAACCTGAATATTTTCGTGATTAAGCATATTGTCAAAAATCTTGGTATAACCATCCTTTGGCATACCCTGAAAAGCGTCCTGGAAATATCTGTCATCTCTGCTTATAAAAACAGGCACACGTGCAGTTGTGTTAGGGTCAATTTCCTCAGGAGTTTTGCCCCATTGTTTCATAGTATAATAAACAAACACGTTATCATATACATATTGAGCAAGTTCCTTTAGTTCAGGGTCGGTGTTTTTCTTTAACTCAAGGATAGTAACCTTTTGTTCTGCACCGTAGGTTTCGATAAGTTTTTTCTCTATTCTATTTGCCTTTTCCTCATCATATGCTATGTAGAGAGAGTTAAGGTTAAAGGGAACAGGCATTTCCTTACCATGAACATTTGCTACAACCTTGTGTTGATAGTCGTACCAGTCAGTATATTTTCTGACAAATTCAAAAACCTGCGGATTATTAGCATGGAAGATGTGAGGGCCGTACTTGTGGATAAGCACACCGTCACAGTTGTAATAATCGTAGGCATTACCGCCGATATGATTTCTCTTTTCAATTACAAGAATACTTTTTCCTGCGTCGGCAAGTTTTCTTGCAACAGTTGCACCGGCAAAACCGGCACCGATGATAATTACATCATAATTTTTATTCATAGGGTATTCTCCTAAAAAACACAAATTTACAATAGTATTATAACATATATCTACAACTTATATCAATACAAAAGTTTAAATTTTTAACATTAACTACAAATTTGTAAAACTCTCTGATAAACGCAACTTTTTCATTTTATCATTTCATTATTTATAGATATTATGTTAAAATTCCTTTAGTTTTTCTCGATTTTTGCAAGTTTATAAAAAAATATTGCAAAAATTTTAAATAAACCCTTGACAAACCTTTAGTCCGTGTAGTATAATCAAGTCAAAGATACGGCAAAGGTGCTGTGAGGAAATCCCTCATAGTACCTTTTTTGTTTGTATCGGGTTTTGAGAAAATCAAAACGAATTGTATTAAAGAGGAGAGATTATTATGAATGAGATTCAACAAGTAGTTCAAGACACTTTGAACTCTACCATTTTCGGTGGCACCGGTGTATGGTTCCTGATTGGTGCAGCGCTGGTATTCTTTATGCAAGCCGGATTTGCAATGGTAGAAACAGGATTTACCCGTGCAAAAAACGCAGGTAACATTATTATGAAAAACCTAATGGACTTCTGTATAGGTACAGTAGTTTTCACATTATTAGGTTTTGGATTATTGTTGGGTGAGGACACCTTATTCGGTTTAGTTGGTATTCCGAATATGGATATCTTTACAAACTTCAATAATTTCCCATGGCACAACTTCGTATTTAATATGGTATTCTGTGCTACCACAGCTACTATCGTTTCAGGTGCTATGGCTGAAAGAACAAAGTTCGTTTCATATTGTGTTTATTCCGCAGTAATCAGCTGTGTTGTTTATCCGATTGAGGCACACTGGATTTGGGGCGGCGGCTGGCTTGCTCAGCTTGGATTCCTTGATTTTGCCGGTTCAACTGCTATACATATGGTTGGCGGATGTGCTGCTCTTATCGGCGCTATCATCCTTGGCCCTCGTATCGGTAAATACGGTAAAAACGGTAAAGTAAACGCTATCCCCGGTCACTCACTTACTTTAGGTGCTTTAGGTGTATTTATCCTATGGTTCGGCTGGTACGGATTTAACGGTGCCGCTGCAGGCAACACAGATTATTTAGGACAGATTTTCTTAACAACTACTATCGCTCCGGCTGTTGCTACCTGTGCAACAATGCTGTTCACATGGATTAAGAACGGTAAGCCTGACGTTTCAATGTCACTTAACGGTTCACTTGCAGGTCTTGTTGCTATTACAGCTCCTTGTGCTGACGTTGACGCTTTAGGCGCTGCTATTATCGGTTTGGTTGCAGGTATCATTGTAGTTATTGCAGTTGAGTTTATTGATATTAAGTTAAAGATAGATGACCCTGTGGGTGCTGTTGCAGTACATATGGTAAACGGTATGTGGGGTACTATTGCAGTAGGTTTGTTTGCTACAGGCTACGGTCAGGATGGCTACTATACTAATGACGGTTCAGGCGTTCTTGGTTTATTCTATGGCGGTGGTTTCCATACTTTAGGAATTCAGCTTTTGGGTATGGTTTCAGTACTTGCTTGGACAGTAGTTACAATGGTTATTTTCTTCCAGATTATCAAGCACACTATCGGCTTACGTGTTACTAAAGACGAAGAAATGCAGGGTCTTGATATTACAGAGCATGGTCTAATCAGTTCTTATGCAGACTTTATGCCTGCTGTTATCTCTAACGCTTCACTTGACGCAAAGATGGAAGCAAACGTTACAGGAGAAGTTCCTGTTACACAGGCTGTTCCTGTTCAGTTGGCAGGTAAGTTCTCTGCCGGTGCTGAGGACGGCTTGAAGATTACAAAGATTGACATTATCTTTAAGCAGTCAAGACTTGAGGCTCTCAAAGAGGAAATGGATAAACTTGGCATTACCGGTATGACAGTATCACAGGTACTTGGCTGCGGTGCACAGAAAGGTAAAGCAGAGTATTATCGTGGTGTTGCTCTTGAAAGCAACCTACTTCCTAAGATGAAGGTAGAAATCGTTGTATGTAAAGTTCCTGTTCAGGATGTTGTTGACGCAGCAATAAAGGCTCTATACACAGGACATATCGGCGATGGTAAAATCTTTATCTATGACGTTGAAGATGTTGTTAAAGTTCGTACAGGTGAAACCGGTTACGACGCAATGCAAGACGTTGAATAATTAACCATCCATTCTTTATAAAGCACTCCATGCCCTTGTGGTGTGGGGTGCTTTTTATGTAACCCACATCACAATCTGCGCATATAATAGGTTGGTGATATTATGAACTATAAATTAAGTCCCGAACAGGTTGCAAGAATAGTAATGTACTACAATCCCTCGGCTCGTGCGGTAATTTCAGGAAGTATTGCTTATCCCAATATTTTCGGTGAAATGTACTTCTACAACGTGCAGGATGGTGTGCTTGTGGTGGTTGTTCTTGAAAATCTGCCGGATACTCCAAGTGACTTTTTCGGATTTCACTTACACGAAGGTGACAGTTGTACCGGTAATGCACAGGACAATTTTGCAAATACCGGTGGGCATTACAACCCAAACGCTCTCCCCCATCCACATCACTCCGGAGATTTTCCTCCCATTTTAGCAAGGGGCGGTAGCGGATTTTTAGCCTTTGTTACAAACAGGTTTACCGTTCCTGAAATAATCGGTAAAACGGTAATTATTCACAGTATGCCTGACGATTTTAAAACTCAGCCCTCAGGTGACTCCGGTGAGAAAATCGCCTGTGGAATTATAAGAGAATAAGCAAGATGCTTTGACTTGTTCTAACGGAACAGGTCAAGAACAAGTTAAGGAACAGGTTAACTTAAATGAATTGTTAGAATTTTGCAAAACACCACGTTCAAGAGCAGAAATGCAAAAGTTTTGCGGTATTCAAGGAAGAAAGAAATTCAATTCCCATTTCTTGTATCCCTTGCTTGAATCAGGCAAATTGTCTATGACAATTCCAAATAAGCCAAGTAGCCGAAATCAAAAATATATTGCAAATCAAGGGGCTGTCCTGTGACAGCCCCTCTGTTTTTGGTTTATTCGAATGTAAATTCAGAATCTGAATAGTCACAGGTTACGTGGCTGTTCTTTTGAATTTTGCCCTCAAGAATTTGCTCGGATAACGGGTCCTCGATTTTGCTTGTAATTGCTCTGCGCAAAGGTCTTGCTCCGTAAACTTCATCAAAGCCTACAGACGCAAGTTCTGTCAAAGCCTTATCCGTAAAGTCAAGGGTGATATCCATAGTCTTTAACCGTGCCTTTAGATTTTCAAGCATTTTCTCGGCAATCTCTTTTATATCGGTTTCGGACAACTTATTGAAAACGATTATATCGTCAACACGGTTTAAAAATTCAGGTCGGAACATATTTTTAAGTTCGGACATCACAAGTTCTTTAATATCGGCATTTTCATTATTATCATTACTTGTAAATCCAAGGCTGTTCTGCTTTTCCGTAATAAGCCTTGCGCCTACATTTGAAGTCATAATGATAATGGTGTTTTTAAAGTCAACTGTTCTGCCTTGGGAATCGGTCAGACGTCCGTCCTCTAAAATCTGCAAAAGTACATTGAACACGTCAGGATGAGCCTTTTCGATTTCGTCAAAGAGGATTACGGAATATGGCTTTCTTCTTACCATATCTGTAAAGTGACTGCCCTCGTCAAAACCTACATATCCCGGAGGTGAGCCGATCAACTTACTGACGGTGTGCTTTTCCATATACTCGCTCATATCAAGACGAATCATAGCGTTTTCGTCACCAAACATAGCCTGTGCAAGTGCTTTGCAAAGTTCCGTTTTACCTACACCTGTAGGGCCTAAGAATATAAAAGAGCCTACAGGACGTTTTGGATCTTTCAGTCCTACCCTGCCACGTCTGATTGCCTTTGATATTGCTTTTACTGCATCATCCTGTCCTACAACCCTTTGATGCAAAATAGTTTCCATATTAAGCAGTCGCTGGGATTCCTCCTGGGTCAGGCTCACAACAGGCACACCTGTCCAATTTGACACAATTTCCGCAATATTTTCAGCGGTTACTTCTTGGGTGTTGCTGTCCTGATTTTCTTTCCAACTTGTTTTCAGTTTTTCAAGTTCCTCTTTAAGTTGTTTTTGTTCATCTCTGATTTTTGCGGCTCTTTCAAATTCCTGCTGATTTACTGCGCTTGACTTTTCAGCCTCAAGTTCCTTTACCCTGTCCTCAATATCCTTTAGATTTTTAGGGGGTGTAAGTGTACTCAATTTTACCTTTGAGGCGGCTTCGTCAATTAAATCGATTGCTTTGTCAGGTAAAAATCTGTCGGCAATATATCTTGATGAGAGTTTTACAGCGGATTCAATAGCCTCGTCGGTGATTTTAACCTTATGATGCGCCTCGTATCTGTCACGCAAACCTTTCAGTATCAGAATTGCGTCTTCCTCGTTTGGCTCACCTACATTTACAGGTTGGAAACGTCGCTCTAACGCTGCGTCCTTTTCAATATATTTTCTGTATTCTGCAATAGTAGTTGCGCCGATTACCTGAAAATCTCCTCTTGCAAGTGAGGGCTTTAAGATATTAGCCGCATCTGTAGAGCCTTCCGCAGAGCCTGCGCCAACTATAGTGTGAAGTTCATCAATAAACAGAATTGTGTCCTTTGACTTTTTAACTTCATCAATAGCCGCCTTTATTCTTTCCTCAAAATCGCCGCGGTACTTTGCGCCGGCAATCATTCCTGTTAAATCAAGGCTGACGATTTTCTTATCCTTTAAAACTTCAGGAACATTTCCCTCGGTAATTTTAAGTGCCAAGCCCTCGGCTACCGCTGTTTTACCTACACCGGGCTCACCGATTAATACAGGGTTGTTTTTGGTACGTCTTGAAAGGATTTGAATAACTCTTTCAATTTCTTTTTCTCTGCCGATAACAGGGTCAATTTCACCGTTTTTTGCGGCTTTTGTTAAATCCCTGCCGAATTTTTCAAGGCTGTTGTTTGCGCCTTGACCGCTCTCTCTTTCGATATTATTTTCTCCTCCGAATTGTTGAGCAGAATCTAATATTTTAGATACATCTATATTCTGACTTGAAAGCATACTGTAGGCATAACTGTCGGTTTCTTCCAGAAGGCTCAATAACAGATGCTCTGTGCCTACGTAATTTGAGCCAAGTTTTGATGCAATCATCACTGCGTTTTGCATTACTCGTTTACTGCGTGGGGTAAAGTCGCTTGGTGTTAGTGACACGTACTGTCCCTGACCGTCAACCTTTAAAATTGTTTCCTCAACACTTTCCGCTGTAAGTCCTGCTTCGCCTAATGCTGTAGCGGCAACTCCGCTTCCCTCCTTTATAAGTCCCAAAAGCAAATGCTCTGTACCTATATAGGAGTGGCCGAAATCCTCAGCGGATTTAATTGCGATATTTAGCGCTTTGTTAGCCTTTTGTGTAAAGCCTTTAAATTCATACATAACTAAAAACCTCCTTGGCAGGTATTAGTTTTACAGTCATTTAAGTCTTTCGCTGATTATACCTGCTCTTAAAATATCTCTGTCACGTGGTGAAATTTTTTCGTTCTTCTTTTCCATAATTGTAGCCGGTTGAATTTCCTCAATCAGGCTGTCGATAGTGCCGATGTCAATATCCTTGATTACCTTTGATTCAATGCCGAATCGAACCTCGGACAACAGTTTTATTGCCTCATCGCAGGAGATGGTTTTTGCATATTTCAGCACACCCAAACTACGGAAAATTACATCCTGTGTTTCCACATTTTTAATCATTCTTTCCTGTGCCTGTAGTTCCTGTGCTACAAGTTGGTTTGTAATATTCTTTAAGTTTTCTATTGCCGATTTTTCGGATATACCTAAAGTTATCTGGTTTGAAAGTTGATACATAGCGCCTTTCGGCTCTGTACCCTCGCCGTATGTTCCGCGAATTGTAAGTCCTAACTTTTGCAGATTACCTGAAATTCTGCTTATAGCACGGCTCTTTTGTAAAGCCGGTAGGTGGAGCATTACCGATGCACGCATACCTGTGCCTAAATTTGTAGGGCATTGTGTTAAGTAACCTAACTTTTCGTCAAAGGCAAAGTCAAGAACCTCATCAAGAAGTGTATCCAATTTGTCGGCTGTGTCATAAGCCTTGTCTAAATCAAAGCCTTTATAGATAACCTGTAACCGCAGGTGATCCTCCTCGTTTATCATAATGCTTATTGTTCGGTCCTTTGACAGCACCAAAACTCTGCCGTTTGCATCGCTGATAAATTCAGGACTTGCAAGGTGATTTTCCACCAAGGCTACACGCTGTGCCTCTGTCAGATTTTTAACTTCTATTGCCTCAAATTCTTTGGCAATAGGAGAATTACAGTTTTTGATTGCATCAACAATTTCCTTTGCCACCTGATTTTTTCCTGCAAGGTTAAGTCTGCATGGGAAAGGATATTTCTTTAAATTTCGTGCAAGTCTTACTCTTGTAAACATTACTGAATTACTCATTGTTTGCCTCCATTTCCCTGATTTTATCTCTTAACTCTGCGGCTTTTTCAAATTCCTGTTCTTTGATTGCTTTGTCAAGTTGTGATTTAAGCGCAGACAGTTTATCTGTGGTATTTTCCTTTACATCTTCTACCTTGGCAATTCCTTTGTGACTTCTTTTACCGCAGTGAACTGTGTTGCCGTGAACACGTCTTATAGTAGGTAAAAGTTGTTCACCGAAGATATTGTAGCAATTTGCACATCCCATCATACCAGTACGGACAATATCTGCGTAGCCTGTGTTACAGACTTCACATCTTGTAGCCTGAGTACGTGCCGGAAGTGCGTTTCCGAAGAAACTGCCTAACAACGAATTAAAATCCTTTTCAAAACCGTTAGCAAAGTCGCTGAACATATTTGTGTAGCCTAAATCCTTTGCACATTCGCTGCACAGATGGTATTCTTCAAACTCTCCGTTGATTACTCTCTTTACGTGAGTATCAGCATTATTTTTTCCACATTTTTGGCATTTCATAAATATCACTCCTTAAAATTAATCACATAAGGTCAGAATCATATTTTTAAATATTCTTGCCCTCAAAACATCTCTGTAGTTTTGAGGAATATCCACAAAAACTCTTTCTGACATTGCAGACATTAAAAGTTTTGCTGTTTGCATATCTATTATTGACTGGTTATACATATTTTTAATCATCACTTCCGCTGTGGCTTTGTCAAGAGTAGTTCCTATAGAATTTACTATATGCATTATAGCAGTAGATTTATCCATCTTTACTCTTGTTATTCTTATATATCCTCCGCCTCCACGTCGGCTTTCTACTATATATCCTTGCTCCGGTGTAAACCGAGAAGTTATTACATAGTTAATCTGGCTTGGCACACATCCTAAAGCCGAGGCAAGTTCGTTTCTGCGGATTTCCGCATTACCGTCCTGCTCCTCTAACATTTCCAAAATGTGCCGGGCAACTAAGTCGCTCATACGCATATTTATCACTCCCCAATTTTAAGTTTGACCTTTTGTGACCTTTGTTGATTATATTATAAACTAAAGTCAGAGAAAGTCAAAGTCAAATAAAGTCAAATTCTCAGAAGATTTACAGGTTAATCTCACTAATTCTCTGTTATTCTCACTTTATCTAACTTTTTCAAATTATTTTAAAATTTTTATTGAA
>JAQXSC010000022.1 GCA_029218825.1 Oscillospiraceae bacterium
CAAGAAAAATTAGGGAACTACAACTGTTTATTTTTAGGATTGCTGATGTTTCCTATTATACCATACCAAGAAAAATTAGGGAACCACAACCTGATCCTAATTCAATAGATGAATTACCTAATTATACCATACCAAGAAAAATTAGGGAACTACAACGTGCTTTTTTTGTTTCCTATTTTCCCCCAAATTATACCATACCAAGAAAAATTAGGGAACTACAACTTTGGAAAAGATACAGTTTATTAATGTTATATTATACCATACCAAGAATAATTAGGGAACTACAACTCAATATCAGTAGCCAAGACTAATAAGGTTATTATACCATACCAAGAATAATTAGGAAACTACAACTAGAAAATTTTATATAAATCTTTGCATGGAATTATACCATACCAAGAATAATTAGGGAACTACAACAAGATTAATGTTCCAAAAAGAGATGCATATGGTTACAGAAAATTCAGTCTTTTTCGTAATCGTATTTTACATATGCCTTCTCATCAAACGCATAAACAGGCGAAAGTCTGATTGCTATCACCTGTTTTATTCAATTATTCATTTTTCGTGTTTACCCCAACTATTGACAAAGAGACTTTATTGAAAAGTTTGCACTAAAGTACATTGTGAAAGAAAAACAAAACTATTAAAATTGTATAAGGAATAATTAGGTCTTGTGTGTAATAATTTTCAATGAATTTATCTGTTTAAGGAGGATTTTTATGGGGTTATTTGATAAAAAGTATTGTGATGTATGCGGAGAAAAAATTGGTTTACTCGGAAACCAAAAGCTTGAGGACGGAAATCTTTGCAAGAATTGTGCAAAGAAACTCTCACCTTTTTTCAGCGAGCGAAGATCATCAACGATTGATGAAATAAAACAACAGCAACACAGGTGTACATTCATACAGATGTGATAAATGCGGTTGGATACCCAATGGCACACAGAACATTCCTAAATTCTGTCCGCAGTGCGGTGATATTTTTGATTTTAATGATGTAAAATAAAAAAATAAAAATGAAATTAGTTGTTAAGAATATAATTATTATGTGCTTGTTATCAGTTGTATTTTCATTGTTTGGTTGTTCGCCTCAGCCTGTAAAAACCGAGTCGGAAATTTCTTCAATCTCAATTACGCAAAACCATATGAACAGGGCATATTGCTATGCCTTCTCGGCATATGAAGATAACGATAAATATATTTTTAATGCATGGTGTGTTTTAAAAGACGGCGAAAATAGTTCCAAAGAGGTTGATATTCAAAATATCGAGATAACCGAAGCTGAGTTTTCTGAGTTTGCAAGGCTTAATGAAAAATACGGTTTTGCAGATTACACTAAAAGGAATAATAACAAAAAATATAATATTTCTGACGAAACAATAAACAGTTTCACGGTGTGCTTTGGTGGCGAATCATTAACGCTGAAAACAGACAATGAGTGCTATGATGCAGTTTATAATTATTTTATAACCCTTACGACTAAGGAAACACTGAATAAATCACGCTGAAAGCTGTTTGCACATCTTGCTTGCATATTTTCCGTCAGCCTGACCAAAAAATCCTCGTAATGCGCCAGCATTACTGCGGTTTATTTATCCAACCTGACGAAAAATCTGACTACGCAATATGCACAAACGATTTAATCAGTGTTCCCTAATACCTTGTTTAGAGATGAAATAATAGTATGTTAAGTATTTTTAAAAAAATGGATATGAATGAAGAGGACGGCGGAGTTGTACAAAGTGTCAATACTAATGCTCCGAAAACTATTAAGTCCAAGCAGATAATTATTTTTGAATGTAAATTTTCAACCCTTGCGTTTTTAGATTTGGATGAAGAAATAGGAAATCGTGTTTACATATTGGAGGCAAGGCTTGAGAATGAATTTGTGAATGGCAGATATCGCCATCGTTCTCGTTTTGAAAATAATGTAGATGTTAAATTTAAAGCAGAGCCATCTTTTATGGAGTGTTTGCAAAGAATAATTGAGGAGCATAATCTTGCAAAAAATAACGGTGTATGCTATAAAGTAAAGGGACTGCCTGATATGTATGGAGCAAAACTAATGGTGGATTACGCATCAGGTGAAAGAATTTATACATCGAATAATCAAGATAATTTTCTTTCCGTCAGTGCTATAAAAGAGATGCTCAGGCTGTTTCGTAAACAATTATCATAATGAAAGATGTCGCTCTTTTGGGGCGGCATTTTATTGTAATGCCTATGGAAACATTAGAGGATTGAATTTTGATTTTTATATGATAGAATATATTTAAGAAGAAAGCGAGGTGTGGTTGTGACTAAGCTTAACCGAAAAAATGTAATATATGCGATTGGTGTCGCTGCGTTGCTTGTAGTGGCATATTATTCCCGTGCGTTCCATACTCAGGTAGATGAACCTGTCCTTAAAATGCTTTTGGTAATGGTACGAAGCGTTATTCAAATTTCCCTTGTCATTGCCTGGTGTTCATCTGTAAGAACAAGGATTATCAATAAACAGGTTCGATATTATCTCATAGCGGTTGGCATATTGTTGGCGTTCTGGCTTGTTTTGAGAACCTGCAAATGGGAGTTTATTGCCCAAAACGGCACACATTTAGGGCGTTACCTATGGTATTCCTATTATATTCCTATGGTGTTTGTCCCTCTTTTGGGTGTGTTCATTATCGACCATATCGGAAAGACTGAAAACTATAAAACACCACGCTATATGAAATATCTATACATACCTGCGGTATTACTTGTGCTTTCGGTATTTACAAACGACTTGCATCAGTGTGTTTTTTCCTTTCCAAACGGAATTGAATACGCCGAAACCGATTATAATTATCAAGTGTTATATTTCATAACTATGGCTTGGTTTGTACTTCTCGGCATCTACTTTGTGGTAATGCTGATTAAAAAGAGCCGTGTACCCGCAAGCAAGAGTTTTCAAAAACTCCCTGCAGTAATTTTGGGTATTTCCATAGTTTTTTGGATTTTGTATTGTATGCATATAGTGGGCGGTGATCTGGCGGCCATTGACTGCATAATGATTATTTCCCTTTTGGAAAGTGCAATTCAAAGCGGTCTTATTCCGTCCAATACAAGCTATAACGAACTGTTCCGCAGTTCAACGGTATCCGCACAGATTGTTGATACCAATTATCAGCCATGTATGGTTTCAGGTACAGCAACAGCACTGACTGAGGATGTGATGAAAAGTGCCAAAGCCGAACCTGTTGACTTGGGAGATACCATACTGCACAGCAAAGCAATTACCGGTGGTTATGTTCTTTGGGAGGACGATGTAAAACAGATAAACGGTCTGATAGAAGAACTCCGTGACACCAGAGAAAGGTTGGGAGAAAAGAACGAACTTTTGAAAGCGGAGTTGGAGTTAAAGGAAAAACGTGCCGGTACGGAAGAAAAGAGCCGTTTGTATGACCGTATTGCCAAGGAAGTCGCACCTCAACTTGCAAAGGCAGAAGAATTGCTGAAAATTGCAGAGTGCGAACCGGAGCAATTGAAAAACGTAATATCAAAAATTTCCGTAATTTGTGCATACATCAAGCGTAGGGGCAATCTCCTTTTGCTTGGAGAGGAAAGCAATATAATCCCTGCAAGGGAACTTGAATACTGTATCAGGGAGTCCCTTGACAATCTACGGCTTGGGAATGTGTTCACGTATTTTGACAGTAAATGTGACGGAGAACTAAAGCTTGAACACGCAGTTGTTGCTTTCGATTTTTATGAAAATATTGTTGAAAGATTACTTGATGACGTCACTGCTATGCTGATACATCTTGACTGCAAAGACGGTATTATAAAAATGCGTTTGCAGATAGGTTGTAATGAAGATGTTGCCGAACATACATTGTCGGAATTGTCCGTATCCTGCGGAAAGTTTGAATGGTATATTCAGGAAGAGGATGTCATCGTAACTTTGCTTATTTCAGAGGGAGGTGGCGACAAATGATAGGCTTTTGTGATTTGCATTATGCAGTAAAGTCAATCTTTCTTGTAGTAACATTTGTTTCAGTTTGCTTCGGCATTTGTATGTTACCTCGTGTTTTCAGCAGGAAAAAATTGATACCAAAACTTCTTGTTCCCCTTTGCCTTATATTCAGCGGAGCGATGCTGATTTTGTTTGCCGCTCAGGTGAAATCCGAACACCCTGCATGGAAACTTACACCCATTATTGAAAGCGTTACATCGTTACCGATAATACTTCCTGTTTTGCTGTTGCTTGTAATTATTGCTGCTTTATTAGCGGTTGCATTAAAGGAAAGAAAATTTGAAAAAAACTCCATTACCCGTTCATCTGTAAAGGAAAGTCTTGACTATCTTAACACAGGTCTTTGCTTTGCCTACAAAAACGGTATGGTAATGCTTATAAATCACCGAATGAACAATTTGAGCCACACAATATTCGGCAGAGATTTACAGAATGTCAATAAATTTTTGGAAAACTTAATTAACGGAGAAATACAGCCAGGTGTGACAAGGCTGTCTATGGGTGTGAATCCGTCTTTGCGTTTGCCTGATAAAAGGGTGTGGACTTTCTCCCGTGAAGTGATTGACGGTATCACTCAACTCACAGCGGCAGAAA
>JAQXSC010000023.1 GCA_029218825.1 Oscillospiraceae bacterium
TTCATATCGCCATTGGTCAACCTTTCCGTGGTCACCGCTGTAAAGCACAGGGGGTACTTTTATTCCGCGCCAATCCTGGGGTTTTGTGTATTGGGGATATTCCAACAGTCCGTTAAAATGGCTTTCCTCGGTGAAACATTCGTTGTTGGATAGCACACCCGGAGCCATTCGAGCCAAAGCATCTATAAACACCAAAGCAGGAAGTTCCCCCCCTGTTAAAACGTAATCGCCTATTGAAATTTCCTCGTCAATCAGTTCGTCAATTACCCTTTGGTCAACACCCTCGTAATGGCCGGCAAGTACGCAGACGTTATCATATTTTGCAAGTTCCTTGATTTTTTCCTGATTGAGAGTTGCACCCTGTGGGGACATATATACAAAGTGAGGCTTTGTACCGCATTTTTCACAAATATCCTCATAGCACAATGCAATAGGCTCACACTTCATCAACATTCCCATACCGCCCCCATAGACGGTATCGTCAACTCTTTTGTGCTTGTCAAAGGCAAAATCTCTCAACTGGTGACAACAAACCTCTATTGCTCCGCTTTTTTGGGCTCTGCCGATGATACTCTCGTTAAGGACAGTTTCGCACATTTCCGGAAACAATGTTATTAAATCAATCCTCATCGTCAAGGAGTCCTTTCATTGGGCGGATTAGGATAACGCCATCTTCAACCTTTTTTTCTATAACTATATCGTCAATAACAGGAATCAGGTATTCCCTGCCTTCAGGGGATTTTACGGAGTACACGTCATTTGCGCCTGTTTTTATTACGTCGGTAATTTCTCCGTACTCTGCACCCTTATCAATGTCAACAACTTTGCAACCTATTAAATCCTGAACGAAGTTCTTACCCTTGGGAAGTTTTACGTCCTTGCGGTTAATGTATAACACTTTGCCACGTAAAAGTTCCGCATTCTCGATTGTATCTACATCTGCTATTTTAACAAGGGCGATATTCTTATGAGGCCTACAAGAAACCTTAATTTCCTCTTTGCCCTCGTTAAGATACAAGGTTTTAAATTTTGATAAAAATGCAGGAGAATCGCACCAAGGCTCTACTCTCACTTCGCCTTTTATACCGTGAGTTCCTACTATTTTTCCAACTTCAAGATATTGTTTTAACATAGTTTTCTCCTATTCGGCACTAATATTTCACTTCAACAAAACATTTTACCACAATTCTGTAAAAAAGTCGAGGGCATATACACGTAATTCCCTATCAAAAGAAAAAAGGAGCAAGAAAAACTTGCCCCCATTTTGACTTAAAATCAGTCAATCTCAACCATAACTTTCTGATCGTTACGGATTGCTGCAGAACGAACGATAGTACGGATAGCCTTGGCAATTCTGCCCTGCTTACCGATAATACGTCCCATATCCTCCTCAGCAACGTGAATGTGATAAACCACTGTGCCGTTTTCGTCAGGTGCGTCAGCCTCAACCTTAACAGCATCAGGAGTTTCTACAAGGCCCTTTGCAATAATAGTTAATAAATCCTGCATTTTCTTTATCCTTTCAGTTATTAGTCAATATAACCATTTTTCTTAAGTAAAGCCTTAACAGTGTCTGTTGGCTGTGCGCCGTTAGCAATCCACTTTTTAACTGCCTCACCGTCAACCTTGAACTCTGAAGGATTCTTAAGAACATCATATGTGCCGATTTCCTCGATAAAACGACCGTCACGTGGGTATCTTGAATCAGCAACAACTACACGATAGAAAGGTGCTTTCTTTGCGCCCATTCTTCTTAGTCTAATCTTTACTGCCATTGTTTTCACCTCCAAGTGTGTTAATAATTATATATTAACCAATGTTGTTATTGGTTTAATAACTTAAAATCCCGGAAAACCGCCGTTTGGAATTCCCATATTCGGCGGCATTCGCATACCGCGTCTTTTCTTACCTTTGCCGTTAAACTGACGCATCAGTTTTTGCATTTCCTTTAGTTGCTTTAACAGGCGGTTGACTTCCTCAACGGAACGTCCCGAGCCTGCGGCAATTCTGCGTTTGCGTGATGGATTAATCAAATCAGGCTTTGCTCTTTCCTCTGCTGTCATTGAGAGGATAATAGCCTCTGTCCAGTCAAGGGCTCTGTCGTCAATATCCACGTCCTGAAGTTGCTTACCCATACCGGGGATTTTTGAAAGGATACCCTTAATAGGACCCATTTTCTTAACCTGTTGGAACTGCTCAAGAAGGTCATTGAAATCCATCTTGTTCTGAATCATCTTCTTGGCAACTTCCTCTGCCTTTTCAGCGTCAAGTTTGGACTCTGCTTCCTCAATAAGAGTGAGAACGTCACCCATTCCCAAAATACGACTTGCCATTCTGTCAGGGTGGAATTGCTCAATATCTTCAAGTTTTTCGCCTGTACCGGCAAATTTAATGGGACAGCCTGTTACCTGCTTTACGGACAGAGCCGCACCGCCACGGGTATCGCCGTCAAGTTTTGTGATAATTACGCCGGAAATTTCAAGTAAATCGTTAAAACTTTTCGCTACGTTTACTGCGTCCTGACCTGTCATTGAGTCAATAACAAGCAAAATTTCGTTAGGGTTTACCTCTGACTTAATATTCTTAAGTTCACCCATAAGTTCTTCGTCAATATGCAGACGACCGGCTGTATCTAAAATTACAATGTCATTACCGTAATCTTTGGCGTGTTTAATGGCTTCCTTTGCAATTTTAACAGGGTTATCCTGCCCCATTTCAAAAACGCTGACGCCGGCTTTTGCGCCTACAACCTTCAACTGTTCAATAGCCGCCGGTCTGTAAACGTCACAGGCAACCAACAATGGGCGGTGATTCTGTTTTTTCAGCATCATAGCCAATTTACCGCTGTGGGTAGTTTTACCTGAACCCTGTAAACCGCACATCATAATTACCGTTGGAGGATGTGAGGCAAACTCTATACGAGCAGTTTCCGACCCCATAAGGGCAGTCAGTTCCTCGTTTACTATTTTAACAA
>JAQXSC010000024.1 GCA_029218825.1 Oscillospiraceae bacterium
AGCCTCTCTTAAAGGTGTGTACCACTTACCGTCATATACCAACTCTGCAAATTTGATTGCAAGAACTGACTTGTAGTGCTGTGTGTCCTTGTCAAGACAGATTTCCTCAAGTTTGTTGTGTGCTGCATAAAGAATTGTACCGCCGGGAGTTTCATAAACGCCACGAGCCTTCATACCAACAAGGCGGTTTTCAACAATGTCGGTAATACCGATACCGTTCTTACCGCCGATTTCATTTAACTTTGTAACAATGCTTACAGCGTCCATTTCCTCGCCGTTGATTGCTGTAGCCTCGCCCTTTTCAAAATGAATTGTAACGTACTCGGGAACGTCAGGAGCCTGAATTGGGGAAACACCAAGTTCCAAAAATCCCTCTTTTTCGTACATTGGTTCATTTGCAGGGTCCTCAAGGTCAAGACCCTCGTGGCTTAAATGCCATAGGTTCATATCCTTTGAGTAGTTAGTTTCTCTGTTAATCTTTAGAGGAATGTTATGCTTTTCAGCATATTCGATTTCCTGCTCACGGCTCTTGAATTCCCAAGTTCTCCATGGAGCAATAATTTTCATATCGGGAGCATATGCTTTAATTGCAAGTTCAAAACGAACCTGATCGTTACCCTTACCTGTGCATCCGTGACAAATTGCGTCTGCACCCTCTTTAAGAGCAATTTCTACAAGTCTTTTTGCTATAATAGGACGTGCAAAGGAAGTACCTAAAAGGTATTTGCCCTCATATACTGCGCCTGCCTTGATTGTAGGATAAACGTATTCTTCAACAAATTCCTTGTTTAAATCCTCAATGTAGAGTTTTGACGCGCCTGTTGCAAGAGCCTTTTCCTCAAGTCCCTCAAGCTCAGCAGCCTGACCTACGTTACCTGAAACAGCGATAACCTCGCAGTTGTCGTAGTTTTCCTTTAACCAAGGAATGATAATAGAAGTATCAAGTCCGCCTGAGTATGCTAAAACAACTTTTTTAATTTTTTTATCTGCCATAACAAAAACCTCCGTTTAGGTATATTTCATATTACTCTTAACATTATACACCCAATATACAAAAAATCAAGTGTTTTTTGCATATTTATTCAAATTTTATGTTTTGTATATATTTTACGGATAAAAACCCTATAAAATAGGTTATTTATTATGGATTTTGTAAATTTTAGAGGTATATTCATATACCTTTCAGCAAAATACAAGGGTAGTAAAATGTATAAAATTACGTATTATTTGCATAAATATACATTTTGTTGAATATTATTTACTATTGTGCTAAAATGTATTTATACTATTTATATCAAAATGCGAAAGGATACATATTATGTCAACATTTAAAGAAATCAAACCTAACGAATTAACCGCCAACCCCTTCGAATTAATCGGAAGTGATTGGGCTTTGGTAACTGCAAAGGACAAGGAAAAGTGCAACACCATGACTGCCTCTTGGGGCGGTGTGGGAATTATGTGGGGCAAACCTGTTGCTTTTACATTTATCCGCCCACAGCGATACACTTTCGGTTTAATGGAAAACGAGGAGTATTATTCCCTTAGTTTTTTTGAGGAAACCTATAGAGATGCCCTTAAATTCTGCGGTTCAAAAAGCGGAAGAGATTATGACAAAGCAAAGGAAACAGGACTTACCCCCTGTTATGACGAAAAGGCTCCTTATTTTCAGGAGGCAAAACTTGTGCTGATTTGCAAAAAAATGTATAGCCAATTTTTAAACAGCGAAAGCATTATCGCCGCTGATGAGGTTGCAAAGTGGTATCCTGAAAATGATTTCCACAAAATGTACGTCAGCGAAATTGTAAAAGTGCTGACAAAATAAGAGGTTTATTATGAGGAAGTTTAAAAGGCTATTTGCCGGTATTCTTGCAATAGGAGTACTTATTTGCGGTTTTACAGGTTGCAGTCAAGAGAATGAAACCGTTGACCTTAAAAATGTTCAACTGACTGAGGCTCAAATTGAGGAAGTGTCAAAGAACACTCACGAGGATTTGACTTCTGCAAAGTTTTCCGGCACAGCATACGCAGGACTTAACAATCAGGATATTTTCCTGAAAGCCTACGGATATACGGACAAAAGCAAGGACAAAGCACTTGACGAAAATTATGTTTATCAGTTAGGCTCTGTCAGTAAGATTTTCACAGGACTTGCGGTTATGAAACTGAATAACCAAGGCAAATTGGAAATGTCCGACACATTGGATAAATACTTCCCTGAATATGACAACAAGGAATACAGTAAAATAAAAATTGAAAACCTGCTTGATATGACAGCCGGCTTTGATTCCTACACCGATTATTTATCCGATAACACAGACTTTTTAAATAAGATTGATAAAATGGTCAGCAAAAATCCCAATAACCCAAAAATCAGCGACGAAATACTGAACTTTATTTTATCAAATGGTACTGAAAATCAGGTTGGAGATTACAGTTATTCCCACTCCTGCTACTACATTTTGGGAAAGATTATCGAAAAAGTTGCAAACAAGCCCTACTTTGACTATATAGAGGAAAATATTATAGAGCCTTTAGGCTTGGAGAAAACCTCTTGCCTAAACAACAAAGGCAACAAAAGCGGATATAACGAAACCCATAAAAAATGGAGAAGTCAAAAGGATTTTCCTGTACTGAACAACCCTTATGTAATGTATTCGTCTATGGGAATACAGTCAAATGCCGAGGATTTAGCCAAACTTTGCAATGGTATTTTATGTAATAAAATTGTTGAAAATACCGACTGCATTGGAAAAATCAAGAACACCTCAAGCAACTACAACTATGGTTTTTATATTAACGGCAATACAATTTACAGCGAGGGTGCAACAACTCTCCACTCCGGATATGTTTATATAAATACCGAGTATTTCGAAAAGATAGTTTTGCTGTCAAACCACACAGGCATAAAGGATTTTGACGAAACCGCCAAAAATGTTTATAACAAACTGAACTCTAAAATTAATGGGATAATCATTAACTTAATTGAAAATTGAAAATGGAAAATAGATAATGGAAAGGGACAGAAATGAAGTCGTTTGGATTTCATTTTCTGTCCCTTTATTGTTTATTATTTGTTTTAAATTACAAATCCTCCGTTTACGGCTAAAACCTGTCCTGTGATAAATTCAGCCTTATCGGATACCAAAAACGCAACTGCGTCGGCGATATTTTTTGGTGTGCCCAGCCTTTGCAAAGGTGTTTCCTCTTTCAACTCAGCAACGGTATTTTCATCAAAACTGCTCATCATATCGGTCATAACAACCCCCGGAGCAACAGCGTTTACTCGAATATTGCTTGGGGCAACTTCCTTTGCAAGTGCCTTTGTAAAGCCCATAAGTCCTGCTTTTGCAGTGCTGTAATGAACTTCGCAGGAGGCTCCAACCTGACCCCACATAGAACTTATATTTATAATTGAGCCTTGCTTTTTTGAAATCATATAGGGCAGTGCCTCTTTGCTGCAATAAAATGCTCCGTCAAGATTTACCGCCATTGTGTTTTTCCATTCCTCAACAGTTATATCCGTGAGGATTTTTTGAGAGGATATCCCTGCATTATTAACAAGAACATCCACACCGCCGAAGTTTTCCTTTATAGTTGAAAACATTTCGGAAACCTGTTCCGGTATAGATACGTCACACTTTACAGCCAAGGCAGGAATTTTGTAACTTTCGGCAATTACCTTTGCCAAATTTTCAGCCCTGTCCTTGCTTTTGTTATAGTTAATTACTACCGCATATCCCATTTGGGCAAGGGCAACGGCTACAGCCGAGCCGATACCACGTGACGCTCCTGTCACAAGAGCAGTTTTCATAACATCACCTTAATTATTTATCGAAAAATCGCACATTTTTATAGGTGCATATATACTTTTGAGATTCGTGGAATTTTGAAACACGCTTTTTAGGGTTATACATATAAAGGATTCTGTGCTGAACAGCGTCCTTGTCCATATCAAAAACGTAAACAACGGCGTCCTTTACCGCCTTTGTAGGCTTTTTATTTGTACTTCCCGTATAGTGCAAATTTGTTATAACGTCTTTTACATTTTTGTAGCCGTATGTAACCATATCGTTTTTTACCGCCTGGGCAATAAGCGCAGCACCGTTAAATCCACCTGAGCCAAACTCGCCCATACAGAGCCTTTCCAATAAATCCCTGTTTTCGTCGGTAAGTTCAACGTGAGGGCAACTGTAGTTTCTGTCAGGATAATCAACAGCCACAATATAGCCTTGATTCCACTGGGTTTGATATGAGGTTTTCACTCCGTTTGTGGATGCCGTAGCAAAAACAATTTCCTCCGTTTCCGTTGGTTTTGTTTCCGTAGTTTTCGTTTCGGAAGGCTTTGTTTCCGTTGATTCGGTAGGTACTGTATTTTTCAGTTTATCATCATCGGAATCATTTTTTGCGTGGGCTTTTGTATTGACCTTTATGGTTTCTGTTTCAGCCTGTAGTGCGGTTTCGGTAGGCTCTGTGGTAGATTCTGTTGTAGCCTCAGTAGTAGCCTCAACGTCATAGTTACTCGTAGTAACCTGACAATGGGATATTCCTACAGGAATACCGATAGCAATACACAGCACCAGCACAACAGATACCAAGATAACGGTAATTCGCTTTTCTAAAAAATTGTTCAAAAAACTCAATCCTTATCTGTTTATCATACTGTCATAAACCTTTTTAAAGGTATCAATAACATACTGAGCCTGATCGTCGGTGATAGTAGAGTTCATAGGTAAGGTCAGCTGATTTTTGTGCATATTATAGGCATAAGGATAGTCCTTGATATCAAAGCCTTTGTTTTTATATGCAGACAGCATAGGCAAAGGCTTGAAGTGAACGTTACACATAACGCCGTTTTCAGCCATTCTGTTATAGAACTCGTTTCTAAATTCTGCGTCTTTTCCTAAAAATCTTACAAAATACAGGTGTCCGCTGCTGCGGTGATTATCGTCACAATGGTTAAGCACCTGTATATCCAAATCCTTAAAAGCCTCGTTGTATCTTTCAATCAGTTGATGACGTCTGTCAAGGATGCTGTCATATCGGTTAAGTTGCGCCAAACCGATAGCCGCCAAAACGTCAGGCATATTACACTTGTATTGAGTACTAACTACGTCATATTCCCAGGAAGTGCCTTTGTTCTTTGCAAGGGCGTCCTTTGTCTGACCGTGCAAAGACCACAGCATATACTGTTTGTAAATCTTTTCCTCGTCAATTCTGCCCCTTAATCTGTGGACAGCCGCACCGCCCTCGGCAGTAGTCATATTCTTTACTGCGTGGAAACTGAAGTTGGTAAAGTCGGCAATTTCTCCGCATCTTTTACCGTTTTGCGTACCGCCGAAAGAATGAGCCGCGTCAGCCATAACGATAACTCTGCCGATAAGTTCCTGCATACGACCCTTTGGTCTGAACTTGGCACGTTGATTTCTTACAGCCTCGTAAATTCTGTCATAGTCGCAGAGAACACCTGCCAAATCAACAGGGATAATTACCTTTGTATGCTCGTTTATAGCGGCTTCCATTTTGTCGTAATCCATCTCGTATGTGCCGGGCTTACAGTCAATCATAACAGGCTTTGCTCCCACGTGGTACACGATAGAGCAGGTTGCTGTGTATGTGTAAGCAGGTACGATAACCTCATCTCCGGGACCTACTCCTAAAATACGCAAAGTCATTTCCGCACAGGAAGTCTGGGAAGACAGACACACAGCCTGTCCGGTATTACAATACTCGCCTATTCTTTTTTCAAATAATTTTGTTTTAGGGCCGGTGGTAATCCATCCGGACTTTAAAACCTCTACTACTGCGTCAATTTCCTCTTGACCCAAGTCAGGAGGTGAAAATGGAATAGTTTGCATAATAACTTTTCCTCTCAAAACCCATTTATTAAACAATCAAATTAAAATACTGCCGATTTACAGATAAATATATAAATAAAAATATATGGTCTATTATACTACTAATTATCTAAAAAGTAAATATATTGTTTTTTTATTATTTACTAAATCGGTAAATTTTTATTCTAAAGAGCAAAAACAAAAATTTTTACATTTTTTCATAAAGTACCTCGACAGGCGAGGTATCACGTGATATTATATACCTACAAAATCCAAAAGAGGTGATGAAATGTCCATTACGTCAGACCTGATTCGTGGGCATACGGACACGATAATTCTTGCAAAACTTATGGAAAAGGATAGTTACGGATACGAAATAAACAAAGCGGTTTACAATGTATCCAACCAAAAGTACGAACTTAAAGAGGCTACCCTTTACACCGCCTTTAAAAGGCTTGAGGACGCAGGGTGTATTTCCTCCTATTGGGGAGATCAAAGTACAGGAGCAAGAAGAAAATATTACACAATAACAGCCATTGGAAAAGAAGTTTATAAGCAAAAACTTTCGGAATGGCTGGAGGCTAAAACACTTATTGACGCTTTACTTAAAACGGAGGGATAATTATGGAACCAAAATTAAGGGAGTATGTTGAAAGACTTTTCAACTCTGCTCCGAAAACAAAACAGGCAACTGTTCAAAACTTGATACTTCAAGTGTTTCAGGTGAAATTAATGCTGATCTGACAGATGAAATAGATGACATTGATATGGAATCCGTCAGCGGAAATGTTAATATTACAATCCCTGAAAAAATCGGCGGTTTTACCGCAGATTACGATACTGTCAGCGGTGATTTTTCAACAGACTTTTCAGTAAAAACAATCGGCAATTCTCATACCTACGGTGACGGTTCAGCGGAATTTGATTTTGAAACCGTAAGCGGAGATATTAAAATCACAGCAAAATAATTTTATATCCATACAAAAAGCACTTAACCTTTTGAGGCTAAGTGCTTTAGTTTTTATTGAGTTTCTTGTTAGTTAATAGACACGGAAAACGTATCGAGTTCCTTTGCAGGAGATATAAATGTTCAAAGAATTTTTAGGAAACTAAATAACTAATTGATGATTATGTGTTTATTGATTATTAAATAATATCAATAATTAACTTTATTATATTTATTCTTGCTCCCACGCTAAATGGCGGTTATTCATCATACAATCTCGTAAATACATATTGATTAAAGTCTGATATGGGATGCCGACAGTGTTTGCTTCTTCCTTAAAATAGCCTACAACACTTTCATCAAGATTGATAGTGATGGGTTTCTTTGAAGTCTTTGTATAGGGATTTTGCCTTGGATTAAGGCTTTTAATATCGTATTCTTCACGCATAATATTATACCTCCTTAAAATTGTTCCTCATAGACGTTGCGTTCAGATTTGGTTGCTTTTCTTGCAGATATTATTCGTATTGTTTCATCTGCTCCACGATAGCAATGACTCACAATACAAATTCCTTTTGCAACAGTCATACCGATAATTAAAAATCGTTCTTCGTATTCCGAATGGTCAGGGTCATCAAACAGAATAGCGTAGGTGTCCTCAAATACTGACTTGACTTCCTCAAAAGACACTCCGTGCTTCCGTTGATTGATTAGATTTTTATTTTCGTCCCACTCAAAATTCATTTTCTCTCCACCTTATTATATGTATATTATAAATATATTATACATATTTGTCAAGTATGAAAACATTTTCCGTAAAGTGCCTTTGATTTTTGAAAATTCTTGTAAACAGTAATGATAACAAGACAGACGATACTAAAATGAAAATAAAAAAAGTCAATAATCTCCGCCATAGGCGGACTTTGAATACTGTCGGGAAGAAAACATTTCTGACAGCAGAACCTATCTGCTCGACCTTTCATTATCCATTATCAATTATTAAGACGCGTTACAAAACTGGCTGTTATATAGTTCTGCGTAAAAACCCTTTTTCTCGATAAGTTGAGTATGTGTTCCCTGCTCAACAATATCGCCGTCTTTCATAACAAGTATCAAATCCGCATCTTTAATCGTTGAAAGTCTGTGGGCAATAATGAAACTTGTTCTGCCCTTAATCAGATTATTCATAGCCTTTTGAATACGGACTTCCGTTCTTGTATCAACAGAGGAAGTCGCCTCGTCAAGAATCAAAATAGGATTATCCGCAAGGATTGCCCTTGCGATAGTCAACAACTGTTTCTGACCCTGACTCACGTTACTTGCGTCCTCGTTTAACTCCATATCATAGCCGTTAGGCAAGGTGCGGATAAACCTGTCTGCGTGAGCCGCCTTTGCCGCCGCTATTACTTCGGCGTCGGTTGCGTCAAGTCTGCCGTAACGGATATTCTCCATAATAGTACCCTTAAACAGCCAGGTATCCTGTAGCACCATACCGAATGCGTCCCTCAACTCTCGTCTGTTAAAGTCCTTTATATTATGTCCGTCAATGGTAATCGCGCCGGAATTAACGTCGTAAAATCTCATAAGAAGTTTTACCATTGTGGTTTTACCTGCACCGGTTGGGCCTACAATGGCAATCTTTTGACCCTGTGATATATCTGCGCTGAAGTCCTTTACGATAATTTTATCCTCGCTATAGCCGAACTTAACGTGGTCGAATTTAACTTCGCCCTTTACTTCTCCAAGGCTCACAGGGTTTTCAACAGTCTGTTGCTCCTCTTCCTCGTTGAGGAATTCAAACACACGCTCACTTGCAGCTGCCATTGACTGAACCTGATTTATAACCTGTGAAATCTGTTGAATAGGCTGTGTAAAGTTTCGTACATATTGGATAAACGCCTGAATATCACCAATCTGTATAACTCCGTTTATTGCAAGTAAACCGCCTGACAATGCAACCGCCGCATAGCCTATGTTACCTACAAACATCATGGCAGGGTGCATCATACCTGACAAAAACTGTGACTTCCAAGCGGATTTATACAGGACTTTATTTGTATCATCAAAGTTTTCTATAGTTTCCTCCTCTTTGTTGAAAGCCTTGATAATCAAATGTCCGCCGTAAGTTTCCTCAACAATTCCGTTTATTTTACCTAAGTATTCCTGCTGTGTTTTAAAATACTTTTGCGAGTGCTTTACAATAAGCCCCAGCAAAAATGCGGATACAGGCAAAATTATAATTGCAATCAACGTCATCAACGGTGATATTGTCAGCATCATAATCATAACGCCGATTATTGTGCATACAGAGGTAATAATTTGAGTTATACTCTGGTTTAGTCCCATTCCTAAAGTATCAACGTCATTGGTTATTCTGGACAACACCTCGCCGTAAGTTCTGCTTTCAAAGTACTTCATTGGCATACGGTTGATTTTTTCGGAAATATCACGGCGCATACGATAGCAAACTTTTTGGGTTACTCCTGTCATAATCCAACCCTGAATAAATTGGAACAGGGCGCTGACTAAATATAAGCATAACACAAAGAGCAATATCTGACCGATTAACCCCAAGTCAATACTGCCTGTGCCTTGAATTTTGCTCATTATTCCCTTGGCAAGTTCAGTAGTAGCCTCACCTAAAACCTTTGGGCTGACTACGGAAAAAACAGTAGAAGCAACGGCGCACAAGCCTACAATTACTATGGCAAATTTATATCTGCCCATATATTTTATAAGTTTACCTATAGAGCCTTTAAAGTCCTTTGCCTTTTCAACAGCCATAGGACCTCTCGGACCATGACCGCCTCTTGGAGGTCTGCTATGATTACTCATTATTGTGCCTCCTTTTCAAGTTCACTTGCAGAAAGTTGGGATTTGGCTATCTCCAAATATTCCTCACAATTTTTAAGCAACTCCTTGTGAGTGCCCATTCCTGCGATTTTACCCTCATCCAATACTATAATCTGCTCTGCGTTCATAATTGTGGAAATTCTCTGGGCAACGATGATAACCGTGCTGTCCTTTACATTTTCCTTTAATGCCTTACGTAAATCTGCGTCGGTTTTCATATCCAATGCGGAAAAACTGTCGTCAAATATATAAATCTGCGGTTTTTTAGCGATTGCTCTTGCAATAGAAAGTCTTTGCTTTTGACCGCCTGACACATTGGAACCGCCCTGGGCAATAGGGCTGTTGTATTTATCGTACTTGGACTCGATAAATTCCGTAGCCTGTGCAATCTGTGCGGATTTTTCTACTTCCTCATCTGTGGCATTTTTGTTGCCGAATCGGATATTTGACTCTATTGTACCGCTGAAAAGTATTCCCTTTTGAGGAACATATCCAATCTTTTCACGCAAGGATTTCATAGTAATATCCCTGATATCCCTGCCGTCAACTGTAATTGCGCCCTCGGTAACGTCATACAGTCTTGGAATAAGATTTACAAGAGTTGATTTACCGCTTCCCGTACTGCCGATAATAGCGGTGGTTTTTCCCGGCTCTGCACGGAAACTTACGTTTTCAATTACGTTTGATTCCGCATTCTGATATTTAAAGGATACGTTTTTAAACTCTACTACGCCTTTACATTCAGGTAAATCAACGGCATTTTCCTTGTTGTTAAGTGTAGATTCGGTTTCGATTACTTCCTCAATTCTGTTAGCCGCTACTGCTGCACGAGGAAGCATAATCGACATCATAGTCAGCACCAAGAAACTCATAACAATCTGCATAGCATAGGTGATAAAAGCGGTCATCTCGCCCACCTGCATTGTGCCTTCGCTGATAAATCCTGATGCCACCCATACTATCAAAACGGAAATGCCGTTCATTATCAGCATCATAGCCGGTGACAGGAAAGTCATAACTCGGTTTGTAAACAGCATATTTTTTGTCAAAGCCACGTTGGCATCGTCAAAGCGCTGTTCCTCTTTATCCTCTCGTTTAAATGCTCGGATAACAGGAATACCTGTTAAAATCTCACGTGCAACAAGGTTAATTCTGTCAACAAGAGTTTGCACAAGTTTAAACTTTGGCATAGCAATCGCCATTAAAACGCCTACAATACCTGTAATCAGTAAAAGTGCCAAGCCGATAACCCAAGCCATACTTGCGCCTGTGTTAAACACCTTTATTACACCGCCGATACCGATAATCGGCGCATAGAGAGCCATTCTCAAAACCATAATACTTATGTTCTGTACCTGCTGTACGTCGTTAGTTGTACGTGTAATCAAAGAGGCTGTGGAGAACTTATCTATTTCGTTGTTTGAATAGCCCACTACATTTTTGAAAACCTTTCGCCTTAAATTCATACCGATACCGGCACCAACTCTTGAGGCAAAAAATCCTACGGTAATTTCCGCTACTGCGATTAGCAGCGCAATCATCAGCATATTAAATCCTGCCGTCCAAAGATAATTTGTTTGAATTGCATTAACGTCAATATTTGCCTCTTTGTCCTTTTCAACAGCATAGGCAATTCCTGTGGACATCAAAGTGTCTGTGCCGACTTTGTCAATTTCCTTTTCCGCCTCTTCCCTGAACTCAAGGATTTTTTCCTTTATAAGCGCCATAGTCTGAGGGTTATCCATAGGCAAATCGGACATATTTTCAGGCACCATATCCTTAAATTCCTCTGAGGATTTTTTGGATAAGGCGTAGTCCATCATAATAGGTACTATAAATTTATCGTCAAGTTTTTTGAGAGTTTTTTCGTCTGTAACGGTTAAGTTGTAGCAGTTTCCGTCCTTCTCGTAAATATCCTCAAACAGTTTGATTTCCTTTTCTGTCATAAACAGTTTTGCGCTGTCAAAGGATTTTTCAGTAATTTTTTCAGGTAAAATATGCTCTACACCGCTGTTGATAATACCTGTATCAATAATGTTAGAGGTGTATTCAGGCAACGCTAAATCACCCACAGCCTTTAACGTTAATAACAGTAAAATTATCAGCACCGATTTCCAGTAAGGAAGCATATTTTTAAAAAGTCTTTTCATTCTTTCACCTTGCTTGTCAAAATATTCCTAATAATTTTACTACTATTTTTAAATATAATCAAGTGAATTTTGGGTGTTTGCAGAGTGATAATCCGGTGAAAAACCTGAACACATACAAGTTAAGATTTCAGCCCTCTCGTATATAAATTTTACAACAACCAGAGGTTTTCTATAAAACAAAAACAGAGGCTTATTACAAGCCCCTATTCTTTGTTCATTCGCCTCAGCAGATATTTATTTTTTGTTGCAAGTCCTCCGCGGATATGCCTTTCACTTTTATTGATTTCAAGGATTTGCTTTACCTCTTTGTATAAAGCAGGATTTATGTATCTGAGCCTTTGGCTCACATCCTTGTGAACCGTGCTTTTGCTTATTCCGAATTTCTTTGCCGCAAGTCGCACAGTCCCCTTGTTTTCTATTATGTACTTGCCCAACATAGCGGCTCTTTCTTCCACAATACCTTTCACATTGAACCCTCCACGGATTAAACTGTTCAATTATATGCAGGGCTTTTCTGAAAAAGCACCGTACCGGTGTGTGAAATGTTGACTAATATTTTGAAAAAAGCTATAATATCGTTAGGCATAATATAAAGCAATTTGGGGGTGACAATGTGAAAAGATTTGTATCTACAGTTATGGCGCTGTTAATTACAATTCTGTCTTTTTCGTTTATTTTTTCGGATTCACAGGTTACCTCAACCGCTTTAGGGGAGGGCAGTCTTTTTCGCACAATGACTGCCAAACAGATTATTGAGTTGCACCCTGCTATTTCAAACTACATAAAAAACGGACTGCTTAATCATGAGAGTGATATCTCCATGGATTGCGGATATGTTGTACCCGCAAGTCATATTGAGGAGATTTACAGAAGTATTTTATACGAAAACCCTCAACTTTTTTATGTTGACTCCCATGTAGTTGACGTTTCAATTTTGAATCAGACAGGCAACCTTATTTCCATACGTCCCACCTATCTATACGGCAAAGATGAAACTTCCGCAAAGCAGGTAGAGTTAGACAACGCGGTAAGTACTATTATTAACGCAATAGGCTCTGACTGGTCGGATGTGGAAAAATGCCGATATGTTCACGATATGATTGCTCTTAACTGCCAATTCTATGACAGAAGTGAAACTGCCACGGATTTCTCTGTTTACTCCGCATATGGCGCATTAGTAAAAGGGGAAGCCTATTGCGAAGGCTATACACTCGCCTACAACTATATACTCGGCAAATTAGGATATACCGCCTACTTTATCCAAAGCCCTACCGTCAACCACGCATGGTCTTTAGTAAACATTGACGGTTACTATTACCACGTTGATGTTGCCTATGACGACCCTACTCCGGACACGGCAGGACGTGTTTTCCACGATTACTGTTTGGTAAGTGACGGTCAGATGAACGCATATGACGCTGATGAAAGCAACACTAACAAGCACACCGGCTGGATATCTGCAATCAAGGCTGAAAATGATAAATACAACCTTGCATGGTGGAGAAATGTAGAAACCGCAATCTACACAATCGACGGATATGACTACTACATTAACCACCTTTACGGCGCAAGTAAATACGGCGCATTACTTAAGCATCAAAACGACTTGGATTTAATTTCGGAAGTGAATAAAATCGAAAACCGCTGGTATGTTGAGGGTCAGAACAATACCTTCTGGATGGGTAACTACAGTTACCTTTACTATGACGGAAAATACCTCTATTACAACGATACCGCAAATGTTTACAAAATAGCCCCAGGCAGTACCCAAAGAGAACTGTACTATAAATCCACGTCGGATATACCCCACTACATATATGGTTTTACAGGTTATTTTGATGGCTCAATGTATATTTCCGCAAAGGCAACACCAAACGACAGAGATAATCTGTATAAAATCGAATTCAACGCAAATATAACCCCAACCAATCCCACTTCTCCAACAGACCCTACAACTCCCACAACTCCTACAAACAACACAACCTCAATTACCATTACTCCGGAAATCGAGATACCTGTTTCAACATATTCCAAAACCTTTGAGGCAGGAAAATCTTTTACAATGTCTGTCAGCGGACTTTCTAAACATCAGACTATAAAATACACATCCTCTGCTCCGTCTATTGTAAAAATTACATCAAAAGGAAAAATGTATACCCTAAAAAAGGGCAAGGCTACAGTAAAAATGACCGTAAAGGAAAAAACAAAAATCATAGGAATTGTCAAGTGTAATATCACTGTAAAAAACAATCCGAAACTCTCAAAGTCATCAATCTCGGTTAAGAAAGGTAGAGTTGCAAGAGTTAATATATCCGGCAAAGTTTCCGCTATAGACAACAAATATTACAACACAAAATACGCAAAATTTTCCTGCTCCGCCGATACAAAGTACCTGAAAATTGTTGGTATAAAAAAAGGCAGAACCACCCTAAAAGTTAAGGTAAACGGCTCAAAAACCCTCAGCCTTGCAGTAAATGTTACGTAAAATATGCCCCCACTTTTTCAAGTGGGGGCAGTTTTTATATCTTTTTATTTTTCTTCTTTATCGTAGGACAGCACTTCACGGGCGATGTATATGGGGCGGTGCTTACTTTGGATATAGGTTTTTGCAATATATGTACCCATAATACCCATACAGAAAAGTTGTATTCCGCCGATTAAAAGTATCAGCGCAACGATAGTTGCATAACCGCTTACAGGGTCGCCGAAAGCAAGACGTTTGATTATTACAACAATCATATAGATAATTGATGCAACAGAGGAAAACATACCTACATAGGTTGCAAGTTGCAACGGCTTTGTTGAAAAAGCGGATATTCCGTCAAGGGCATATCTCATTAACTTTGAAAAACTCCACTTTGTTTCACCTGCATTACGCTCCTGAACTTCATAGGGAATATACTCGGTATTAAAACCTATCCAACTGAAAATGCCCTTTGAAAAGCGGTGGTATTCACTCATTTCAAGAATTGCATTCGCCATACCTCTTGTAAATGTTCTGAAGTCACTTGCGTCTGCGTGGAGATTAACTTCGCTTAACATATTGATAACCTTGTAAAAACAAGTCTTAAAGGCTGATATTACAGGATTTTCCTTTCGCTTCTCCTGGAATGCGGCAACACAGTCAAGTTCGCTGTTATTGGTCAAAATCTCCATCATTTCAAGGACAACTTCAGGACGTTGCTGTAAATCTGCGTCAATAATGGAAACGTAGTCCCCTATGCTGTTTTTAAGTCCTGCATAAATAGCCGACTCCTTGCCGAAATTTCTGCTAAAGGAAACTACGGTAATATTGCTGTGCTTTTTCTCACTGTGGAGTTTTTTAAGATTTTCAAGAGTTTTGTCCTTACTTCCGTCATTTACGAAAACATATTCGTAATCAAAAGAAACTGTGCTGAAAGCCTTTTCTGTTTCATTGTAAAAAGCCTCTACGTTGCTTTCCTCGTTATAGCAAGGAATAATTAGTGATAATTTCATAACTTCATACACTGCCTTTTTTAGTGATACATACATTTTACACCATATTTCCCCACAGGTCAAATGTAAAGTTAAAATTCTAAAGTATTGTTTATTTGCTGTATTTGTGGTAAAATTATAATATTAATATCTATCGGAAGTGATTTTTTTGAATATTCGTGATAAATTTTCTGACAACAAATCCATATTGAGTTTTGAGGTTTTTCCGCCAAAGAAAACCTCTCCCATAGAAAAAATCTACAGCACACTTGATGAGTTGAAAGTTTTAAACCCTGCATACATCAGCGTAACCTACGGTGCAGGAGGAACTGTCGCAGACAACACCTGTGCTATTGCAAGTAAAATCAAGAACGAACTCAACATCGAGCCACTTGCCCACATTACCTGTGTAAACAGCAGTAAAGAGCAGGTTCAGGCTGTACTAAAGAATTTTAAGGAAAACAACATTGAAAACGTACTTGCTTTACGTGGAGATATTGTTTCTGACCTTGAGCCTCAAACTGACTTTAAACACGCAAGTGACCTTGCAAAATTCGTAACTGACTTCGGCGGGTTTCATATTGCCGGAGCCTGTTATCCTGAGGTTCATCCTGAGGCAGAGGACGAAGTTTCCGATATTATCAACCTAAAAAAGAAAGTTGACAACGGTGCGGAATTTCTTGTGTCACAACTTTTCTTTGATAACAACTGCTTTTACGATTTTGAAAAGCGCTGTAAACTTGCAGGTATCGACGTTCCCATTGAGGCAGGAATTATGCCTGTAGTAAACAAAAGCCAGATTCAGCGAATGGTATCATTATGCGGTGCTTCATTACCGGCAAAGTTTTCTCGAATTATGAATCGTTACGAAAACAACCCTGAGGCATTGAGAGACGCAGGTATTGCATATGCAATCGACCAATGCGTTGATTTGATTGCAAACGGTGTTAAGGGAATCCACCTATACACTATGAACAACCCATATGTAGCGCGTAAAATTACAGAGGCTATAGGAAATCTTTTATGATAACTTTAGACAGAATTGACAGAAACGAGGCTGTCCGTTATCTGGGCAACAGCGGTGTTGAAATGAACAGCACAATGGAAAGCCTTATGGATATATGCGAAGAGCAGATTCTCAAAACCGCAAAGCCAAAGTATCTATACAAAACCGTTGAACTTGAAAACAGCGGTTTGGTAACAGGAAATTCAATTACCAAACACCTTGAAAATTGCAGTAATGCCGTAATACTCTGCGCTACCTTGGGCGCTGATATTGATAAACTTATCCGCACAGCGCAAATTACGGATATGGCAAAAGCGGTAATATTGGATTCAATGTCAAGCGTTGCCATTGAACAGGTGTGCAACAAAGTTGAGGAACTTATTGTTTCGGAAAATCCCACCCTTTATACCACTTGGAGATTTTCCCCCGGCTACGGCGATTACCCTATTGAACTGCAATCCGATTTTTTAAGGCTCCTTGACGCACCGAGAAAAATCGGTCTATGCACAAACAACAATTCAATCCTTACCCCTACTAAATCCGTTACGGCTGTTATGGGGTTAAGCGAAAATCCTGTTGACAGGAAACGAAGAGGTTGCCAAAGTTGTAACCTTGCAAAAACTTGTAAATTCAGAAAGGCAGGAACTCATTGTGGATTTTAAAGAGTTACTGAAAAACGAATATATAATTTTGGACGGCGGAATGGGTACAATGCTCCAGAAAAGCGGATTGAAACTTGGGGGTATTCCAGAGGTTTTGAATATTGAAAACCCTGAAACCGTAATAAATATCCACCGCCAATATATCGATGCAGGGTCACAGATTATTTCCTCAAACACCTTTGGAGCAAATGCCTATAAACTAAAGGACAGCGGATATACAGTTGAGGAAATTATAACCGCCGGAATAAACAATGCTAAAACTGCCGCTGAGGGCAAGGCTTTGGTTGCCCTTGACATAGGCCCTATCGGACAACTTATTGAGCCATCGGGAGCCTTGACCTTTGAGGAGGCTTACGAATACTTTAAGGAAGAAATCCTTGCCGGAAAAGATGCCGACCTAATATTCTTTGAAACTATGACCGACCTGCTTGAACTAAAGGCAGGTATCCTTGCGGCTAAAGAAAACAGCAACAAGCCTATTGTTGCCTCTATGACCTTTGAGGAAAATATGCGAACATTCTCCGGTGTCAGCGTAGGCTCTGCGGCTATTACTTTGCAGGGTCTCGGAGTTGACGCAATCGGTGTGAACTGTTCCCTTGGTCCTGATGAACTTGCCCCTGTGGTAAAGGAATTTGTGAAGTGGTCGAAAGTGCCTGTATTTGTAAAGCCAAACGCAGGATTGCCTGACCCTAACAGCAACACCTACAACGTAGGGCCTGTTGACTTTGCGGAAAGTATGGCACAAATTGCCGACTACGGCACAGTAAAGTTAGTAGGCGGTTGTTGCGGTACAACGCCTGAATATATCAAGGCGCTGAAAAATGCCTTGTCAGGCAAAAAATACAAAAAGGCAACTGTTACTACCGATACTGCAATCTGTTCCGGTACAACTGTTTGCGAAATTTCACAGCCTCGTGTTATCGGTGAGCGAATTAACCCTACCGGTAAAAAACTTTTTAAACAGGCGCTTATTAACAACGACATTGACTACATTTTAAATCAGGCAATAAGTCAGGTTAATGCCGGTGCGGATATACTTGACGTAAACGTTGGCTTACCTGAAATTGACGAAAAGGAAATGATGGTAAATGTTGTAAAGGCGTTGCAATCCGTTGTAGATGTACCTTTGCAAATCGACAGCACTAAACCTGATGTGCTTGAGGCGGCTCTGCGAATTTACAACGGCAAACCTATTGTAAACTCCGTAAACGGCGAGGAAAAATCCCTTGATACCGTTCTGCCCCTTGTAAAGAAATACGGAGCGTCGGTTATCGGATTGACCCTGGATAAAGACGGTATTCCGAAAACTGCTGAGGGCAGATTTGAAATCGCAAAGAAAATTGTTGACCGTGCAAAGGCTGTTGGAATTGACCCCAAGGACGTATATATCGACTGCCTTACCCTTACTGTTTCAGCAGAACAGGAAGGTTGCAAAGAAACTCTAAATGCTCTCCACAGAGTAAAAACAGAGTTGGGCTGTAAAACCTGTCTTGGTGTTTCAAACATCAGTTTCGGTCTGCCAAACAGAAAACTTGTTAATCATATTTTCCTTACAATGGCACTTGAGGAAGGTCTGGATTTGCCTATTATCAACCCAAACGACGAGGAAATGATGGGGGCAATTTCTGCCTACAAGGTTCTGGCAAACATCGACAAAAACTCCACCGCATTCATTGAAAAGTACAATGACGCAGTTGTTGAAAAGCCAAAGCAGATAAGCGCAGAAATCACATTAAGTTACGCAATTATGAATGGTCTGAAATCAGAGGCGTCTGCTCTTACGGAGAAAGCCCTTGAAAAATGTGACCCTATGGATATTGTAAACAATGAACTGATACCGGCACTTGACAAGGTGGGAGCAGATTTTGAAAGCAATAAAATCTTTCTACCTCAACTTATTCAAAGCGCAAATGTTGCACAGGTATGCTTTGAGGTTATTAAAAAGCATTTAAGCAACAGCAACAACGCCCCTGTATCAAAGGGTAAAATTATTCTTGCAACAGTTAAGGGCGACATTCACGATATCGGCAAAAATATTGTTAAGGTGCTCCTTGATAATTACGGCTATACTGTTGTGGATTTAGGCAGAGATGTTGACCCACAGGTAGTTGTGGATACGGCAATCAGTCAGGATATTAAGATGATAGGCTTGTCTGCATTGATGACTACCACCCTGAAAAGTATGGAGGACACTATCGCCCTTGTGAGAAATACCAAGGAGCTGCAAAATTCCGACGGCAGCAGTAAATGTGTAATTTTTGTAGGCGGTGCTGTTTTGACAGAGGACTATGCTATGAAAATCGGCGCAGACTACTATTGCAGAGATGCCAAAGAATCTGTAGATACAGCCAAAAAAGTTTTGGGGTAATCACATAACGGAGGTGCGCTATGGCACTTGAAAATAAATTAGGGCTTACAAGTTCAACCGACCTTGCACGTGAGGAAGAGCGCATCAGCAAGAAAAAGGCTCTTGAACTATTTGAAAAAGGTGTTCTTAATAATCTTTCTGTCGGAAAATTCTCTACATTACAGGCAATCCATAAGTATTTATTTGAGGATATTTACGACTTTGCCGGTGAAATTCGGACAATCAATATCGCAAAAGGCAGTTTTCGATTTGCTCCACTTATGTACTTACAAACGGCACTTGAAAATATTGACAAAATGCCCCAGTCAAACTTTGACGAAATAGTTGAAAAATATGTTGAAATGAATATTGCCCACCCATTCAGAGAGGGCAACGGTAGAAGTACACGCATTTGGCTTGACCATATTTTAAAAAATGAAATCGGCAAGGTAGTTGATTGGAGCAAGGTTGATAAGGAGGATTATCTACTTGCTATGGAGCGCAGTCCCATTAAAGATATTGAAATCAAATACCTGCTTAAATCCGCATTAACCGACCAAGTAAACAGCCGAGAGGTTTATATGAAAGGCATTGACCACAGTTACTATTACGAGGGCTATACAACATTCAAGACGGAAGAGTTGTAATTATAAAAAATATTATATTTACGAATAGACGAAAAAAGAGCCACAGCAATTCTGTGGCTCTTTTTTCGGATGAAATTGTGTGAATGTTACGTTGCAGTAACAAACGAAGCACGGTAAGTTCTAAATCAACCTTACCCTTAGTGTGCAAATATATTTTACCCTATTATTTTGGGAAAATCAACAATTCTACCATAATGTAATTGCTATTTGTAAAACTGTAAAGTTTAATTCTTTAAGGAATAATAGAAATACAAAATTGTAACTGATTGTAACGAACATATGTACTATTTTTAACAAAAAGTTACAATTTTAATTTTTATTTTCTTTATGGGAAAGAAGTGTAATCTTTCAATTTATATCCACTTGCGGAAATAATATTGCCTACCTTTACACAACCTTTACCTTTAGTTTTAGCGTCTTTACTCCGTTTACTCTGACTTTAAGCGTTGTTGTTCCCTTTTCCACTCCGCAGATTTTCAGCATATCGGCAGATGTGCTTGAGGTGATTTTTGCGCAATTTGTATTTGCGTAAATGTTGTCAATTTTCTTTGCCTTGCCGGTGATTTTTACCTTTTTACTGCCGCCCTTTTCAACCTTGATGTTCTTAACAACTTCATCATTTTTGGTAAGTTTTGGATTGGATGTAACCCACAGTTTGCAGGTATATTTACGACCATTTGTATCTTTTACGATGATTTTTGCAGTACCTTTTCTTAATGCAGTGATTTTTCCGTTTTTCACGGTGGCAACCTTTTCGTCTGTAGATTTCCACCACTTTGCAGTTCCGTCAATACAGATAAGTTTTATTTTCTCTGTTTCACCTGCTTTCAGCACTACATTATGCTTGTTTATATAGTACTCCGGGATTACAGTATAGCCGTTAGGTCCGGCTGACTCTATGTCCTCATATTTTTCCAGTATTTTTGACACAGCAAGCACATTCTCAAAATCATACTTATCTAAAGTCATAACAAAAATAGCATACTTCGGTCCTGTTGCAATGGCTTCTATTTTCTTAATACCTATATCGGAATCCTTGAAATATTTTTTGTTAATTTTAATTGCACCGTAATTAAGCCTTTGGGTTGCCTCTTGCGTTAACGAAAAAAGAACCGTCTTGCCGTCAAAATCATACGCCTTTGCCGAAACGCAAATTGATGAAGATATTAACAATAATGCAGTAAGAATAACCGCTGTGATTTTTTTCATTATAAATCATCTCCTGATAATTACAAAAAATTTAACATTTTATGCAAAGTTGGGGCTGTGAAAACACAGCCCCCTTTTTCAAATTAATTATTCCTTTGTTTCCTCAGCCTTAACTTCTACAGCCTTTGGCTCAACTGCCTTTACCTCTTCGGTCTTTGTTTCAACAGGCTTTACTTCCTCTGCCTTTGGAGTTTCAGCCTTTGCCTTTTTTGCTGCCTTTCTCATTGGAGCAGGGGCTTTCTTTGGCTCTGCTTTTTTAGACTGGGCTTTCTTTGCCTTTTTAGTTTCGCCCTCAGGCTTTGGCATTGTGTGGTTATACTCAAATGCGATAAATGACAGAGGCGGAACTGTAATCTCAATGCTCTGTTTTCTGCCGTTCCAAGGAACTCTCTTTGCCTTTTGGTCAGCCTGTGGGAAGTCACCTGTACCGCCGTACTTCACATCGTCACTGTTGAAAACAGCCTTATAGTTGCCTAAATTCGGTACGCCAACCTTGTAGTTTTCTCTTGGAACAGGAGTAAAGTTGCAGATACAAAGAACAGATTTCTTGCCGTTTTTAGACTTTCTTGCAAAACTTACTACGGAATTTTGATAGTCGTCACAATTCATCCACTCAAAGCCGGCAGGGTCAAAGTCCTGTTCGTACATAGCCTTATGCTCTCTGTAGAAGTGCTGTAAATCTCTGAAATATGTCTGCATATTCTTGTTGTTTATATTGTCGTCAATCAAGAACCATTGTAATCCAACGTTAGAATTCCACTCGTCATACTGGGCAAAATCCTGACCCATAAACAACAACTTTTTACCCGGATGTCCGTACATAAAGCCGTAGGTTGTACGCAGGTTAGCAAACTTCTGCCAATCGTCACCGGGCATTTTGTTAATCATAGAACACTTGCCGTAAACAACTTCATCGTGTGACAACACCTGAATAAACTTCTCTGTGTATGCGTAAATCATACTGAAAGTAAGTTTGCCGTGTTCATACTGACGATATACAGGGTCTTTGGAAACGTACTCCAAAAAGTCGTTCATCCAACCCATATTCCATTTGTAGTTAAAGCCTAAGCCGTCCTCGTGAACGCTTCTTGTAACACCCGGCCAAGCCGTACTTTCCTCAGCGATAACCATTGTGCCGGGAGCGTACTGCTCTACCATAGAGTTAAGGTGCTTGAAAAATTCAACTGCGTCCAAATTCTCTCTGCCACCGTAGATATTCGGCAACCACTGACCGTCGCTCTTGCCGTAGTCAAGATACAGCATAGACGCAACCGCGTCAACTCTCAAGCCGTCAATGTGGAATTTGTTAAGCCAGAACAAAGCACTTGCAATTAAGAAGTTGCGCACTTCGTTTCTTTCATAGTTAAAGATATATGTACCCCAATCAGGATGTTCGCCTCTGCGTGGGTCGGGATGCTCGTAAACACAAGTGCCGTCAAATCTGCCCAAGCCGTGTGAATCCTTAGTGAAGTGAGCAGGAACCCAGTCAAGCAATACGCCGATACCCAGACTGTGCATATGGTCAACGAAGAACATAAAGTCCTCCGGAGAGCCGAAACGTGAGGTTGGCGCAAAGTAACCTGTTACCTGATAACCCCAACTGCCGTCAAAGGGGTGTTCCAAAATACCCATAAGTTCAACGTGAGTATAGCCCATATCCACTACATACTCGCCTAACTCAACAGCAAGTTCTCTGTAGGTTTTAAAACTGCCGTCGTCGTTCTGCTTCCAAGAGCCTAAATGACACTCATAGATACACATAGGTTCGCTGTCGTGGTCGGCAACCTTGCGGTTTTCAATCCACTCCTTGTCTTTCCAAACGTGCTTGTCAAGGTCAACAACAATAGATGCAGTTTCAGGGCGCTGTTGCTGGGTAAATCCGAATGGGTCGGTTTTGTCAACACAGAAACCGTCAACAGTTTTAACCTGGAATTTATACATTTCGCCCTCGTCAATACGTGGAATAAAGATTTCGTGAATACCAACAGGGCTTGTTTTACTCATCATATGTAAAGCAGGATTCCAGCCGTTAAAGTTACCGATTACGGAAACTCGCTGTGCATTGGGAGCCCAAACTGCAAAGAGCACACCGTCAACGCCATTTACTGTCTTTTTATGTGCGCCGAGTTTCTTGTATAAATCATAGTGTGTACCCTGACCGAACAGGTATCCGTCAACCTCGCTGATTTGAATTGGGAAACTGTTGCTGTCCTCACATTCATAGCAGTTGCCCTCCTCGTCCCAAGCACGATAGAAGTAGTTGATTGCTCTGTCTGTGTGAACAGTAGTTGCAAAAATACCCTTTTCGTGGATAGGAACTGCTCTGTAAATCTCGCCTGTATCCTTGTTTACAAATTCAACAGAGTTACAATGAGGAAGATAAACGGCAATTCTCAAGCCGTTTTCGGTAAAATGAGGTCCTAAAAGACCTCTGGGCATATTGTTATACATATATGCAACCTGAGTAAGATACTCCTCGTTAAATTGTTCTCTCATTCCATAATCAATATCCATACTAATAACCTCACTTTGATAATGGTAAACTTTCGTAAAATCCACAATTCCACTATGCAAAGATACTTCTTGTGCATTTTACTATATTTTATATAGATTATACTCCAAATTAGTGCATTTTGTCAACAGATTTACTGAAAATAAAAGAGAAAAGCCTATTAAATTTCTCTAATAGGCTTAAAATTATTAAATTACCGTATTATTATTCAGTTACTATGTTAAAAATCACGTTTTTGCCGTTCTTTGTGCCTACTCTTATTTCCTTATCGTACTGGCCGTCGGTGTAGTAGTTTTCCAAAACCGCCGCAGTAGCAGGGCGGAGAGGCATTTTTCTCAACTGTTCAATAGCCACCCATTCTCCGTACTGAGTGAAATATTGGTCGGAAGTGTTTGCGAAATAAAAGTAAATCAGTTTGATACCCGCTTCCGTTTGCTTTACCGCAATATATCTCAGGAACTCACCCTTTGTATATTCCTCGATATTTACCTCGTCACCGTCATAGGCGTCGCTGTGCTTGAATAAGAGTAATTTGCCGTTTCTTTTTAAAAAAACTTTGTTTTCCTGAATAACTTCCATAATTATTTCCTCCGCAATTTTTGTACCCAATCACATTATATACATATGGCAGATAAAATCAATATGTGTAACAAAATTTTAATATTAGCAGAAAATAACAGTATTTTATAAATGGAAAACTTTTCAATTTTCAATTCTGAAACAGCCTATGCCTAATGCACCCTCGCCTGTGTGACAGGCAACGGAAAGGGACAGAGGATTTTTAACAATATCCAAGTCGGAAAATTCCTCTTTCATTCTCTTTTCAATTTCCTTTGTAATTGATTTATCCCCTGTGTAGGCTATGCCCAAGGCAACCTTGCCTTCTTTTCTCAACCACTTAAAAGGTCCTTCCAACTCTATTTTCAGGGCCTCAATCATAGTATCCTGTGCGGCTTTCATTCCTCTGACTTTTGCAAAACTGTCTAACTTTCCACCCTTTATGAGCAACACCGGTTTTATTCCTAAAACAGTTGCAATTCTGGCTGCCGCAGGAGTAACACGTCCGCCTTTTTTAAGGTACTTCATTGTGTCGATAGCAATATAGATACTTGCGTCCTCTCCTGTTTTTTCAAGGTAATCGCAAATATATTTTGGAGATTGGCAAGTTTTCAGCAAAGTCAGAGCATCTAAACACGCTTGACGCTGGGTAACGGAAATTCGTGTAGTATCGGACACAAAGACCTTGTTTTTATATTCCTCCTCATTAGCCAAAGCCTTGGCGGTTTGACAGGAATTACTTAAACCGCTGGACATAGGAATATAAATCAGGCTGTCATATTTTTCAAGAATTTCGTCCCACATATGTGTAACATCGGCAGGCGACGGCTGTGAAGTACATACATCACTGCCCTCTCTCAACTTATTAAAAAACTCCTTTGGAGATAAATCAATATCCTCAAAATATGTTTTTTGGTCAATATCAAAGGGCATAGGTAAAACATAAATACCTAATTTTTTAGCCTCCGACTGTGTTATTCCGCTGTTGCTGTCTGTCATTACTGCTATTTTCATAATATTTCAGCCTTTCCCCCACTATATAACGTTACCACTCGTTGCTTACCGAAACAGTACAAATATTTTTGTAAACCGATTTATCGCTGAATTTGATAGAGTAGATAATATCCGTTTCACCCTCAGCCTTTGCGGTTACAACACCATTTTTGCTGACGGTTGCAATCTTTGGATTATCAGATTTATAGGTAATTGTATATTGGGATTTTTTGAAATGGGAACCTGTCAGACTGTTGTTTATCAGGCAGGTTTTGATAGTATCTTCCATTTCAAGGGTAGCATTGTCCGTTAAGTTCAGATATTCCACATACTCGCCCTTTCCGAAAATACCGTCATCATACCAATAATAATTTTCCTCAGCAACATAATTCATCTTTGCCTTGCCTACGCTTACGTTGAATTTATCAACTAAAGTTTTGGTTTTGCCGATTTTTTCATAGACGCTGCAACTTGTTGTGCCGATACCTGTTGCGTACAGTTCACCTGTGCTTAAAAAGTCCACAACGTTTGTGTCACTTGGCACAACTGAATATTTTGCCTTTGACTTTTTGTTGTTCAGTATATCCTCAATATCAATGTGAGATTTTGACATATAGGCATTTGAGCCGTACTGACTGTATTTCAGAGTAGTGTTCTTACTAAAATCTCTCACTTGGGTTTTAAAATCACCTATGGCAACATTAAAACTGCCGACTTTTATTTTGCGGTTTGACAAGTAAACGTCAACTTTTACGTTTCCTGTTGATTTACCCTTGGCAAGGTATTCAAAGTTATTGTTTTTTCTCACTAAACCGTCATACTTGTAACCGCCGTTATAAAAAGGAGCATCTATTTCCAATTTTGACTTGTCGGACATTTTGAAATTGTAGTAGTCGCAATATGGGTTTTCTATAATATAATTGTTGGTTGAGCCTTTGTTGACATTCCAATCTGGAAATTTCAACTTTTTCATAGGAGCAACAGTAACTTTATACTTTTTGAACAGAATCTTTTTTCCGTTCTTTGTGTATTTAAGAGTTACCGTAACAGGTTTTGCAGATTTTTTATCGGCAATCATATCCACATAAAGCCTCTTGTCTGCCATTAAAGAATAACCGCAAACACCTTTTTCGTTAAACAGCCCTGCCACAACGCTTTTGCTGTTTGACTTAACGTAAAACTTTAGCCCTCTTAACGTGCTTGGCACATTCACTTTTATTACCTTGTCGCTGTATAAGTTAATTTTTACGTTCTGTGTATCCGCCTTTGCAGATACGCAAATGCTGAACAGAGATATTACAAATAATACCGCAAGACATATGGATATGCCCTTTTTCAACACTTTCATAATCAGCACCTCCCGATTATTTGGCTCTATTATAACCTAATCATTATGATTTTTCAACAATTAATTCACAACATTGGTCGGTTTATTGTTCAAAAAGTTCCTTATATTTCCTGTAACGATACCCATAAGCCTCTCTCTTGTTTCCATTGGCGCCCATGCAATATGGGGTGTGATAATGCAATTCTCTATTCCGCACAACGGACAATCCTGCGCCATAGGCTCTGTTTCAAGTACATCAATTCCGGCAAAGGAAAGCCTACCGCTGTTAAGAGCATCTACCAAAGCATTTTCGTCCATTACGCCACCACGAGCAGTATTAATAAAGATACTTCCCTTTTTCATTTTGCCGAAAGCCTTGCTGTCAAACATTTTTTCCGAGTCCTTGTTAAGAGGACAATGAACAGTAACAATATCGCTTTCTTTCAGTATTGTATCAAAATCTGTAAAGGTCACGCTGCTGTCCTCAACAGGTGTGCGTTTGTAAGCAAGAACTTTCATATTAAAGGCATTTGCAACTTTGGCTACTGCCTTTCCGATACTTCCGTAGCCTACAATACCAATAGTCTTTTGGGAAATTTCGCTTAAAGGAAAAGCAAATGGCGAAAAGGTCAGGCTGTTTTTCCAATTACCCTCATGGACAAATTTGTTGTAATCTCCTACTCTGCTCAAGCCCTCAAGGATAAGTGCAAAGGTGTGCTGACAAACTGCGTCGGTACTGTAGGAGCCTGCATTACATACGGTTATGCCCTTTTCTCTGCAATATTCCACGTCAATATTATTGTAGCCTGTGGCAAAAAGTCCGATGTATTTTAAATGTGTGGCAAGGGATAATGTTTCCGAATTTAAGGGAGTTTTGTTACAAATAACCATATCTGCGTCCTTGATTGTTTCTGCGATTTTTTCATATGGAGTCAGTTCGTTTACAACAACCTCGCCGAATTCCTTTAAAGGTTCTAAAGATAAATCCCCCTGTGTAACTGTCTTTGCATCTGTCAAAACGATTTTCATACGGATAACCTCTCAATCTGATTGTATATTTATATTTTACACTAAATCTTGCAAACCGTAAAGCAATAGTTTATAATAATCAAAGAAGGTGATAAAATGATTAAAAATATTTTCTTTGATTTAGACGGCACTCTGCTTCCTATGGAGCAGGAAAATTTTATGAAAGCATATTTTACAGAACTTTGCAACAGGGTATGCCCTGTTTTACATATCCAGCCTGAAATTTTGATAAAGGGCGTCTGGAAAGGCACGGAGGCTATGGTAAAAAATGACGGAAGTCGCACAAACCTTCAGGTGTTCTGGGAGTCCTGCTCAAAAATTTGCGGCAAGGATATATTAACTCATATATCCGAGTTTGACGATTTCTACAACAAGGAATTTTTAGAGGTGCAAAAATCCTGCGGATATAATCCCCTTGCCCCTGAAACGGTAAAGGTATTAAAGCAAAAGGGATACCGACTTTTTGCCGCTACCAATCCTCTGTTCCCTACAGTCGGCACATACAACAGGCTGAAATGGGCGGGAGTAAATCCCTCGGATTTCGAGATAGTTACCACCTACGAAAATTCCTCCTACTGTAAGCCTAACCCAAAATACTATGAGGAAATTATGGAAAAGGCGAATATTTTGCCTGAGGAAACTATGATGATAGGCAACGATATTGACGAGGATATTATCCCTACACAAAGTCTTGGAATGAGTACATACCTTGTTACAGATTGCCTGATTAATAAAAAAGATGTGGATTATTCCAATATTCAGAACGGCTCCTTGAGAGAACTTTTGAATTTCGTAAGAATGATGCCTGACGTTAGAAAATAGGAGCAGAGATGTTAAAACTTGTAAAAAGGTATATTGCCTATGCTATAGTGATAGCACTGATTTATTTTATAATGCCCTTGTTTTTCCAAGGAGCAAATCAAAAATATGACGCTATTGAATATCAGTTTGTATTCCCTGCAACCGCGTTGATTTCCGGCCTTGTGTTTTCTTGGCGAAAGGGACTTGATTTCACTTTTCCCTTAATTGCGCCCATAATTTATATGACAAGTGCTATTGTCCACTCCCACGAGTATCACCTTATTATATATGTGTTTATTTACCTGATACTCAGTATGTTAGGCTGTTTTATCGGTGATATGGTTTACAGAAACAACGTAGGACAAAAGCAGAACAAAGATAATGAATACAGGGAAAAAGACGGCACAGATAATCAGTATAAAATAAAAATCAGCAATATTACCGTTGAAAAAGAGGAAAAACATAAGGATAAATCAGAGTAAATTTCTTTGATATGAAAGGACATAACTATGAACAACTTTATTTACGATATACCTGTTAAGGTGTATTTCGGTGAAAATCAACTTTGCCATTTAGGTGAGGAATTAAGCAAATACGGAAAACGAGTGCTGATGACCTACGGCGGTGGCTCAATTAAGAAAATCGGTCTGTATGATGAAGTTGTTGCGGAAATTAAAAAGGCTGGGCTTGAACTTTTTGAACTTCCGGGAATTGAGCCTAACCCTCGCATTGACTCCGTAAGAAAAGGTGCGGAAATCTGCAAAAATGAAAATATAGATGTACTCCTTGCCGTGGGCGGCGGCTCAACTTTGGACGCTACAAAATTTATGGCGGCAGGTGCTATGGTTGACCACGACCCTTGGGATTTTCTAAACAGTAAATGGGCGCCTATTGAAAAAGCACTTCCTATAGTAACAATACTCACCCTGTCTGCAACCGGCTCGGAGATGGACTGTGGCGGTGTTATTACCAATCCGGAAACTAACGATAAAATCGGCAGAATGGAAAGACCTATGCTGCCAAAAGCCTCTTTCCTAAACCCTGCAAACACCTACACAGTAAGTCCTTACCAGACTGCCTGCGGTGCTGCGGATATGATGTCACACATAATCGAGGTCTATTTTAACAAGGAAAACGATTTGTATATGCTGGATTGCTTTATGGAAGGTATGATGAAAACTATCATAAAGTACGCTCCTATAGCGATGAAAGAGCCTGAAAATTATGAGGCAAGAGCAAACCTTATGTGGGCTTCCTCCTGGGCGATTAACGGATTTGTAAACGGCGGAAAAGAACACTCCTGGAGTTGTCACCCTATGGAACACGAACTTTCTGCTTTTTACGATATTACTCACGGACTTGGACTTGCGATTTTAACACCACGTTGGCTTGAATACTGTCTTGATGACAGCACTGTTGCAAAGTATTATCAGTTCGGTGTAAATGTTTTCGGCATTGACCCAAGTCTTGATAAAATGGCGGTGGCAAAGAAAAGTATAGATATGCTTTCCGACTTTTTCTTTAACAGTCTAAAACTGAAAAGCACCCTGTCTGCCATTGATATTGACGATACTCATTTTGACACTATGGCGGAAAAGGCTGTGGAAATCGGTGGACTTAAATACGCATATAAGCCCCTTGATAAAACAGACGTGAAAAACATTTATAAAATGTGCCTGTAAAAACAGATAAATAACAGACAAGAAAGCGTGCGCACCATATGCGTGCGCTTTCTTTAGCCATCGCTCGTGCGCACGCAGGGCGCAACTGAGCGGGCAATATAAATTATTTTTTTGTTTGATAGGATAATAAGATGAATTAACGGTAACGTAAAATCATTTTCCAATTACTGATAAATTTGTCAATTATTTGAAGTTCCCTATCAAACCAAAAACAGCCCCAATCAAGGGGCTGTTTTCTTATATATTTACGTTAAGTCAACGTTGCTTGAAACTGTCCTTTAGGTTTACTGCACGGTTGAATACAAGGTTGTCCTTTGTACTGTCCTTGCTGTCAACACAGAAATAGCCTTGACGCATAAATTGGAATCTGTCTTGCTTTTCAGCATTGGCAAGGGTCTTTTCCACCTTGCAATCCTTTAGCACAACAAGGGATTCAGGGTTGATATAGTCGATAAAGTTCTTGTCCCCAACGTCAGGGTCAGGAACTGTAAACAGGTTATCGTAAAGCCTTACCTCTGCATTACAGCAGTCCTTTGCATTTACCCAGTGAATAGTACCTCTAACCTTTCTGCCGTCAGGAGTATTTCCGCCCCTTGTTTCAGGGTCGTAGGTTGCATACACTTCTACAACCTTGCCGTTTTCGTCCTTTTTACAGCCTGTGCATTTTACAACATAAGCGCTCTTAATACGCACCTCGTTGCCCGGATACAGCCTTTGGTATTTCTTAATAGGCTCTTCCATAAAGTCCGTTGACTCAATGTAAAGTTCGTTAGAGAACGTTACCTTGCGTGTACCCATTTCAGGATAATTGGGGTGGTTTTCAACTTCAAATTCCTCGGTTTTATCCTCAGGATAGTTTGTAATTATAAGTTTTACAGGGTCTAAAACAGCCATTGCACGTTTTGCGGTATTGTTTAAATCGTCACGCAGACAATGTTCCAAAAAACTGTACTCAACTATTGAATTTACCTTTGCAACGCCGATTTGGTCGGTAAAACTGCGGATAGCCGCAGGAGTATATCCTCTGCGCCTCAGTCCGCAGATTGTAGGCATACGAGGGTCATCCCAACCGCTTACATAACCTTCCTCAACAAGTTGTCTTAATTTACGTTTACTCATAACGGTGTTGTTAATTCCAAGACGTGCAAACTCAATCTGACGTGGCTTTGAAGGCGCGGAAATATTATCCACAACCCAATCGTAAAGTGGTCTGTGAGCCTCAAATTCAAGTGTGCAAAGTGAGTGAGTAATGCCCTCGATTGCGTCCTCAATAGGATGAGCAAAATCGTACATTGGATAAATGCACCACTTGTCGCCTGTGCGGTGGTGCTTTAGGCGGTTAATTCTGTAAATTACAGGGTCACGCATATTGAAGTTGCCTGATGCCAGGTCGATTTTTGCTCTTAATGTCATTGAGCCGTCAGGAAATTCGCCCTTGCGCATACGTTCAAATAAATCAAGACTTTCCTCGATAGGTCTGTCACGGTAGGGGCTTTGTGCAGGGGTCTGCAAATCTCCGCGGAATTCACGCATCTGCTCCGGAGAAAGTTCGCAAACATATGCCAGACCTTTTTCAATAAGTTCTACGGCATACCGGTACATCTGCTCGAAGTAATCGGAAGCATAGTAAAATCTGTCCTCCCAATCAAATCCAAGCCAAGCGATATCCTCTTTGATTGCATCAACGTATTCAACGTCCTCTTTGGTAGGGTTTGTATCGTCCATACGCAGGTTGCAAAGTCCGTTGTACTTTTGGGCTGTGCCGAAATCTACAAATATAGCCTTTGCGTGTCCTATGTGAAGATATCCGTTTGGTTCAGGGGGAAAACGAGTGTGGACTCTCTGTCCGTAATATGCTCCGCCCTCTGCAATATCCTCGTCAATAAACTGGTGGATAAAGTTATTTGACATAACCTCATCGTTTATATTTTCGTTCTTAATTTCTTCTGCCATCAGAAAAATCCTTTCGTGAGTTCTCTATCCTTATCCTAATTTTTCAAGACCCTTTTCAAGTCTTTTCAGCGATTCCTCTCTGCCTAAAATATCAAGTATTTCAACAGCACCGCCCGGGGTAACGGTTTGTCCTGCCGCTGCAATTCTTACAGGCCACATAACAGTTCCGTTTTTCAATTCCTTTTCAACCGCCATATTAATAAGGCAATCGTGAATACTTGTATTATCCCACACGCTTAATGCCTTTAATCTGTCGTAAGCCTCTTTAAGCAGAGCAGGGGCGTTTTCAAGGTTAGTTTTGCTCTTTTTGTTTACAAACAATTCCTTGTCATATTCGGGTAGCTGCGCAAAGAAAGTAATCATTTCAGGGATATCAGTAAATTTTGTGGTACGTTTTTGCAGAATTCCTGCAAATTTTGAGTAGTCCATTTCCTTATCTCCAAAAACTTCCTTGTAATAAGGGGTTGCGTGGGCGGTAAATTCCTCAGGGGTCATAGCCTTGATGTACTCGCCGTTAAACCACAGAAGTTTATCGTAGTCAAACACTGACGGAGATTTTGAAATGCCGTCAATGGAGAAGTTTTGTTCAAGTTCTTTCAGGGTAAAAATCTCCTGATTGTCCTTTGGACACCAGCCTAAAAGTGCAATATAGTTGATGATAACTTCAGGGAGATAGCCCTGTGAAATCAAGTCCTCAAAACTTGTTGAGCCGTGACGTTTGCTTAACTTTGATACAGAGCCGTCCTCATTTTTACCCATAATCAAAGGCAGGTGAACATAGGTGGGAATTTCCCAGCCGAAAGCCTCATAAAGCAGGTTATATTTAGGAGTTGAACTTAAATATTCACTGCCACGTACAACGTGAGTAATGCCCATAGTGTGGTCGTCAATTACGTTGGCAAAGTTGTATGTGGGATAACCGTCGGTCTTTATTAAAATCTGGTCTTGCAGTTCGCTGTTGTCAACTGTGATTTCACCGAAAACTGCGTCCTTGAATGTAGTTTTTCCCTCAAGAGGCATTTTCTGACGGATTACATAAGGTCTGCCTTCTGCCAAAAGTCTGTCGATTTCCTCCTGTGGCAAATCCCTACAATGTCTGTCATAACCGCCGAACTCGGAATTTTCCTGTAGGCTGTCAAGACGTTCCTTTGTACAGAAACAGCGGTAGGCTTTCCCCTCTTTAATAAGTTGCTCCGCATAGGGAACATACATATTTTTACGTTCACTCTGAACATAAGGGCCGTAATCGCCCCCAACGTCAGGGCCTTCATCGTGTTTCAGCCCTGCTAATTTAAGGGTATCGTAAATAACGTCAACCGCACCCTCAACGTAACGTTCCTGGTCGGTGTCCTCAATTCTCAACACAAATGTACCGTCCTGTGACTTTGCAATCAGGTATTCATACAAAGCAGTACGGAGATTGCCCACGTGCATAAAACCTGTAGGACTTGGGGCATATCGTGTACGCACCTTATTATTTGACATAATGTTCACTCGCTTTTCAATTTATAGTAGTTTAATTATTGATCTCTGCCGCAGCACTTTTTATACTTTTTACCGCTTCCGCAGGGGCAAGGGTCGTTTCTGCCAACCTTTTTGCCTTTGCGAACGGTCTTGTTTGCTGTATCTGTGCCGTCACCTGATGTAGCGGTAGGCTGTGCAACCTGTTTACGCTGTAGTGTAGGAGTAATATCCTCGTCGCTGTCCTCGTCATTTTCGGAGGAAGTCGCAGCCTTTTGAGCCGCAAGTCTTTTAGCCGCTAATATAGCCTCTTTTCTCCGTTGCTGTTCGTAAATACGTTTCGGCTGTGTCAATACAAGTTTTGCTGTGTCCTCACGGATTGACGCAATCATATGGTCAAACATATCGAAGCCCTCAAGTCGGTATTCAACAACAGGGTCGTGCTGACCGTAAGAGCGCAGGTGGATACCTGCCTTTAACTGTTCCATATTGTCAATGTGATCCATCCAATAAGTATCTACACATTGGAGCATATATACTCGCTCAACTTCTCTGATAACTTCCTCCGGAAGTAACTTTTCGTTCTCCTCATAGACAGCCATAGCGTCTTCGATGAGCATATTCTTAATTTCGTCCTGTTCAAGAATTTCAAGTTCATCGTCTGTATAACTGTATTTACTTCTGTCCTTTACAACCCAATCTTTGTAGGTGTCCAGCAGACCTGTAATATTCCAATTATCGTGAATACCCTCAGGCAAGAAGCGGTTTACATTCTCTGTGATACTTTCCTCAATCATTTTTACAACTGTATCGTGGAGGTTTTCACCGTCAAGAACCTGATCCCTCTGCTTGTAGATAATTTCACGTTGCTTGTTGAGAACATCGTCATATTGAAGTACGTCCTTACGAATACCGAAGTTACGCATTTCAACCTTTTCCTGTGAGCTTTCAATGATATTTGACAGAGCCTTGCTTTCAATAGGCATATCCTCGTCAACGTTCATACGTGACAACATCATCTTCATTCTGTCACCGCCGAACAGACGCATTAAATCGTCCTCTGTTGACAGGTAGAACTGGCTCTTACCCGGGTCGCCCTGACGTCCTGCACGTCCGCGCAACTGGTTGTCAATACGTCTTGAATCGTGACGTTCCGTACCCATAATGAACAGACCACCGACTTCTCTTACCTTGTCAGCCTCTTCTTTGATTTCCTGGCTGTACTTTTCGTTTAATTCTGCGAAAGTTTTTCTTGCCTCTAAAATTTCCTCGTCATCGGTTTCCGCAAAACCTGTTGCCTCAACAATTAACTCCTCAGGGAAGCCCTGCTTACGCATTGAGGCTTTTGCAAGAAATTCCGCATTACCGCCAAGTGTAATATCGGTACCACGACCGGCCATATTTGTAGCGATTGTAACTGCACCCAACTTACCTGCCTGTGCGATAATTTCCGCTTCCTTATCGTGCTGTTTTGCGTTAAGTACGTTGTGCTTTATGCCGCGTTTTTTAAGCATTTTTGAAAGAAGTTCGGATTTTTCAATGGAAATTGTACCTACAAGTACAGGCTGACCTTTTTCGTGAGCCTCAACAATCTGCTGAATTACAGCCATAAATTTGCCGTTTTCCGTTCTGAAAATTGCGTCAGGTAAATCCACACGTGCAAGTGGCTTGTTTGTAGGAATTTCAACAACATCTAACTTGTAAATCTCCTGAAATTCGGTAGCCTCTGTCTGTGCAGTACCTGTCATACCTGAAAGTTTATTGTATAGACGGAAGTAGTTTTGGAATGTAATTGTAGCAAGGGTTTTGCTTTCGTTCTGTACCTTTACACCCTCTTTAGCCTCAATAGCCTGGTGCAAACCCTCGTTGTATCTTCTGCCGTACATCAAACGGCCTGTAAATTCGTCAACGATAATAATTTCGCCGTCGTTTACAACGTAGTCAACGTCACGTTTCATTATTCCGTTGGCACGGATAGCCTGGTTTACGTGGTGCTGATAACTTAAATTTTCAGGGTCGGAGAGGTTTTCCAAGTTAAAGAAAGCCTCTGCCTTTTTAACACCGCTTTGTGTCAGAGTAGCGGTTTTCTGCTTTTCGTCAACAACGTAATCTATACCGTTTTCAATGTAATAGTCTTCCATATCCTCTTTGGAGTTCAGTTCCGTAAAACGCTGAACCTTTAGAGTTTTTGCAAATCTGTCAGCCTGAGTGTTTAGGTCGGTGCTTTTGTCACCCTTACCGCTGATAATCAAAGGAGTACGAGCCTCATCAATAAGGATAGAGTCAACCTCGTCCACGATTGCAAAGGAGTGACCACGTTGCACCTTGTTTTCCTTGTAAACTACCATATTATCTCTTAAGTAGTCAAAACCTAACTCGTTGTTTGTGCCGTAGGTAATGTCGGCATTATATGCCTCTTTTCTATCCGCCGGGTCCATATCGTGAACAATAAGACCTACTGTCAGTCCTAAATATCGGTAAAGTTTGCCCATCCATTCGGAGTCACGTCGAGCAAGGTAATCGTTGACTGTAACAATATGAACGCCGTTACCTGTCAAGCCGTTTAAATATGCAGGGAGTGTAGCAACTAAAGTTTTACCTTCACCTGTTTTCAATTCTGCAATTCTTCCTTGATGTAAAACTATACCACCAATGATTTGCACTTTATGATGTTTCATGTGAAGTTTTCTCCATGAAGCCTCTCTAACAACAGCGAAAGCTTCTACTAATATGTCATCTAGAGTTTCTCCTTTTGCCAATCTTTCTTTAAACTCAGGAGTCTTTGCTTGAAGTTGTTCATCAGTTAATTTACCCATTTCTTCGTCTAAAGCTAAAACTTTATTTGCAATAGGCTCTATTCTCTTAACTTCTCTTTCACTATATGACTTAAATATTGATTTAAAAAGTCCCATAATTTCATCCTCTCAATTCATTTTATCTATTTAATATTATTTAAATAATATTTAGTATATATTTTTTCATATCCGTATTAATCAATTATAACATTATG
>JAQXSC010000025.1 GCA_029218825.1 Oscillospiraceae bacterium
TTTCTTGCAACAACTACAGTTCTGAAATTCTCAAACTCATAGGAACAGGTTGTAAGAGTTAAAAGTTGGTCGTCCTCGTTTACGCTGACAGGACAGTTGATAAGGGAGCGTATTCTCAGGTTATATACATAGTTCATAAACTGCGCGTCGCTTTTAAAACTTCCGCAGTAAAAATCGAAGTATTCTCCCTGTGCAGGGTTTACGTTGGACTTGAAAACCGATATGATTTTGTAATCCTCTGTACCGCCCTTTGGGGTGCTTATCTGTATGGTAGGAACTTTTTTGTAGAAATCAAGTTTACCGCCGGAACGGTCACCGTACTTTAAAAGATTTGCAAACATACTGCCGTCAATCATATGGTGGCCGTGGACAACTATATTTTTGCTGTTCATACCCTTTGTACTGCGGTAATCTATAAAAATTCCACCGTAGCCGGAAGGCTCCTTTTTGTAGTTATGGTTCAGGTAAAACTGTGATTCGATACTGTCGCTTTTACATTGGAGAATAGGGTAGTCGATTTTTGTATCCTTAATCTGAATCCAACCCTGAATATCGCTGTTTATTTTCTTTAGTTTTAACCAGTTGTGTTTTTTGATTTTATTTGAAGTTGTACCGCCCTCCTCCGTGTTGTGGAAGATAGTTTGAATTTCGCTTTGAATTGCGCTGTTCTGCATAGGAAGTACATACATATTATATATAAGCAAAATTCCTGTAACAATAAAGGTGCATAAAGCAACCAGACGTACAGACTTTCTTGTCTTTTCATAGGCGGAATCAAAGCCCTGGGGAAAATTCCTCTGGAAAAATGTGTAAATCTTGTACTGCTTTGGAATAAGTCTGTAGCCCTCAGGGTATTCATTCTGTGAACTGTCAAACCTTTCCTGTGTTTTTTCAATTACAGGCAGTATATCCTCAACCTGAATATCAGAGGAAAGCACAATAACCTTTGTGCCAAGGTAACTGAAAGCATATGCTTTTTTATTATCTATATCAATATTGAAAATCTGCGTTTTTTTGTAATCATAGTCGATTACCGGAATTTCAGTCTTTTCCCTGTTTTTGTTTGTAAGGCTTTTAAGTTTATTTGGGATAGATTTAATAGTACCAAGTGCTTTTTTGCACTTTTGCGCAAAAGAGGTTTTGGGTTTTACATAGGGTTTGTCCTGTACCTTTCTTTCACCTCTGCTGATAATTCCTGCAAATTCAGACTTGAAATCTTTTTCCGGATTTTCACCGAGAGCGTCTGTAACAACAATATAGTCAGGGTGTTTTTTTGCAGACTCTTTCAGCCCATATTCAACAAAGGGAATAAGGTTAAAAACCTTATGAACAGAAACGTTATTTTCCTCACTCAAGGCAGAGATAACCTTACTGCAATATTCAGTTTTATCATTTTTATTCAGTTTTTTTGTCAAAGATAAAACTTCTATATTCAAGGTCAATCCTCCCTTGGGTTAATAAATGTTACCTTTAGGTTTTCAAGAGCAGTTTCAATCATAGGGCCGAAGTTTGCTTCCTCTTGAGCCTGTTCAACATACTTTAATACAGGACGTGTGCGAGGGTGCTTTGGAGTGAATACTGTGCAACAATCCTCGTAAGGCTCGATTGAGGTTTTAAAGGTGTCTATCTTGTATGAAATATCGATAATTTCCTGTTTATCCATACCGATTAGCGGTCTGAACACAGGCAGGGTAGTAGCGGCGTCGGTACAGCCGATTGCGTGTATTGTCTGACTTGCCACCTGTCCTAAACTTTCCCCTGTAATCAACGCGGAGCAATCTCTCTTTTCCGCAATCCTCTGGGAAATTTCCATCATAAGTCTGCGCATAATAATTGTGAAAAGTTCCTCAGGGCATTTGTTCTTAATGGTTTCCTGAATTTCCGTAAAGGGAACGGTATACATAGTCATATCACCGCTGTATCGTGCAACTTTTTTAAGGAGTTTTACAACCTTTTGTTCTGCACGAGGGCTTGTGTAGGGCGGACTTGCAAAGTGAATAGCGGTAAGCCTTACACCACGTTTTGCCATCATATATGCGGCTACAGGAGAATCGATACCACCGCTTATAAGAATTGCGGCATTTCCTCCTGTGCCAACAGGAATACCCCCTGCACCTCTTATTGCGCCACCGCGAACATATGCACCGAAATCTCTTATTTCAACGTTTACAACAAGGTCAGGGTTGTGGACGTCAACCTTTAGGTGCGGAAATGCCTTTAGAATTGCACCGCCGGTTTCTCTGCAAATTTCAGGACTTTTGTATGGAAATTTCTTGTCGCTTCTCTTTGCCTCAACCTTAAAAGTTTTGATGTTTTTCAGAGTATCTGCAAGATAGACAGGAGCAGTTTCAAGAACAGACTCCAAGTTTTTTTCAGGACAAACTACTGCACGTGAAAATGCCGCAATACCGAAAACTCTTGAAACTCTGTCGCATACATCGTCAAGGTCAATGCTGTCGTTTAGGGGAGTTATGTAAATGGTGGACTGGGCAGACTTAATTTCAAATTGCCCCAAGTCCTTTATTGCCCCTTTTATATTTTTAATAAGTCTATCCTCAAATTGACGTCTGTTTAAACCCTTTAGGGCGATTTCACCGTCTTTAATTAAAATTATCTCTTTCATTTATTTACCTTCTTACTAATGTTTTAAGACCGTTTTTCACAGCCTCACAAAGTGCGTCTATATCCTCCTTTGTGTTATCTGTTGAAAAACTGATACGCAGGGCGCTGTCTGCCAAATCTCTGTTTAAGTTCATAGCCTGTAATACGTGGCTTGGTTTTCCTTTTGCACAGGCACTTCCGCTTGAAACGTAAATTTCAAACTGCTCTAAATAGTGGAGCATAGTTTCACTTCTTATACCCTGAACGGAAATGTTGATAATGTAAGGCAGAGCGTCTTTAGGAGAGTTAATCACAACTTCATCAATGGCGCACAACTTTTCCCTTGCGTAATTGTTAAGTTGCGTAATATATTCATAGTTTTTTTGAATATCAGCCATAGCAACTGCTTTTCCGAAACCGCCGATAAGGGGCAAAGCCTCTGTGCCGGGGCGGATTTTACTTTCCTGTTCACCGCCGAAGTGTTGGGGAATAATACGAACGCCCTCTTTTATGTATAATGCTCCAACGCCCTTTGGCGCGTGAATTTTATGACCGCTAATCGTTGCCAAATCAACGCCGATTTTTTTAGGCTTTAAAGGAATTTTACAGTAGGCTTGAACGCAGTCGCAATGTAACAGGGCAGGGGAGTGGTTTTCTTTAATAATTTTACCCACCTTATCAAAGGGCAGAATACTGCCGATTTCATTATTAACCGCCATTAATGACACTAAAATTGTGTTGCTGTCTATTTCAGCCTTAAAGTCCTCAATGCTGATATTTCCCTCTTTATCAGGCTCAATATACACAACCTGAAAGCCTTGTGATTCAAGGTTTTTCACAGTTTCATAAACTGAACTATGCTCAATGGCTGTAGTGACAATTTTGTTGCCACGTCTTTTCAGGGCATTTACAGTTCCTAATATTGCCAAATTGTTAGCCTCTGTACCACCGCTTGTAAAGTATATTTCATTATCCTCGGCACCAAGGCTTTTGGCTATAATGTGACGAGCCTTAATTAACTCATTCTCCGCCTCCATACCCTTGCTGTGCAGAGAACTTGGGTTGCCGTAGTTTACCGTCATAATCTCCGTAACCTTTTGGGCAACTTCCTTGTAAACTATCGTGGTAGCGCTGTTATCTAAATAATGTTCCAAATTATTCTCTCCGATTTTTTATTATACAAAGACATTATACAATAAATATGTAAAAAAATAAATACGATTTTTAAAATAAATAATATAAATTCTTTTGGTAAAAATATATTCATAAAAATAGAAATAAGGGTGAGGGTCTTGGTAAGCAAAGAAGAATATAAAACTATAGTGGAAAGAAATTCTGACAACAGCAGGGTTGTGAGAAATTCCTTTGTGGCGTTTTTAGTGGGAGGAGCAATCTGCACAATCGGTCAGGGGTTGACAAATTTATATATGTATCTGGGCATTTCAGAACTTGATTCAAAAACCTTGTGTTCTGTTACCTTGGTGTTTTTGGGAATTTTGTTCACAGCACTTCATTTGTACGACAACCTTGCAAAGCACGCAGGTGCAGGTACTTTAGTGCCGATTACAGGTTTTGCTAATTCCATAGCCTCACCGGCTATCGAGTTTAAAAGCGAGGGCTTTATTACAGGACTTGGAGCAAAGATGTTTATAATCGCAGGGCCTGTACTTGTTTACGGAACAGTAGCCTCGGTAATATACGGAGTGATATATTATATAATTATGTTAATTAATGTGAGTTTTATAAAATAGCACTATTTAGGCATTTTGTGGTGAAGATTTATCCGGATTATGCTATATCAACAAAAAAAGATTCTATTTTTGTGCAATATTTATATGGAAAAATTCAATCCTTTTTAGTAGAATATAAGCGAAGAAGTTTTCTTTAAAATTTATTGAAAAGGAGAGAATTAAAATGAAAACTTTTAAGAAGAGTATGGCAATCATTTTGTCAATTCTTATGCTGTTTTCTGTTATGACAGTTGCAGGCATCAGTGCTTCAGCTGCTGACGAAGAAACAGTATCAATCTATTTCGTAAACTCAGGCAACTGGGACACAGTAAGTTCATACGTTTGGGTTTCAGGCGGTGTTAGCCTAAAGGCTTGGCCGGGTACTGCTATGACAGCTACAGACGAAAAGGCAGCAAATGGTGCTGACATCTACGTTCTTGAGTATGTTGACGCAGGCTATGACAGAGTTATCTTTAACGATGGTAAAGCTACGGATACAATTCAGACAGAAACTATCGTTCTAAAGCATGGTCTATACTATGACTACCTATCTCAGAGCTGGTACACAGACGCAACATTAGAAGAAGAAGTTACAGATCCTACTGTAGATCCTTCACAGATCAAATACTATGTTGCAGGTGATGCAGGTCTATGCGGCGAAAACTGGAATCCTAAGGGCGAAGCAGGTCTTATGGCTGATAACGGCGACGGCACATACACAGTTGTATTC
>JAQXSC010000026.1 GCA_029218825.1 Oscillospiraceae bacterium
AATATCCCCACTATTTACAGCATTGAGGTATTTGTTGTCAAGGGCGGATGTGCGGGATTGGTACTTGACATTATTGTTGTTTTGTGATAAATTTACATTAATGAGTTTATTGTTTCTTTGCAAGCGGTCAAGAATATTGACCTCCCTACAAAGTGCATTAGGCTCGTTTTTTTCATTAGAATAATTCATTCTTGACTACCTACAATTTTTGTGATAAACTACTGTTCAATGATTGGGAATTCTTGACACCTCGGAAGGTTGGATTCCTATGGTGGCGAGAATATCCTCAATCATTAGCATCAGTAACATGACAATCTGTTTCTAAATTCTTTTGGATTTCAGCAGAGTTATTACCGGTGTTTATTTTATTTTATCTTTACTATTTAGCAAGTCGGTCATTGAATACAGTTCTGCTTGACAAGAGAGAATAAATTTGATACAGTACTTGTAGCATTTACTGTATTTGTGAGGGAGCTAGAGGTATTACCTCGAACTCTAACACTTGCAGTAAATGCTTTTTCTATGTTTTGGAGTTGATATGCCCTTTTCAGTTTTTTCTCCGTTAGGATTATTCATTTCCTCTACGTATAATTTTTATGTAAGTTTTTTACAACCTTTTCCCTTTTATCTACAATGCTTTTATGCGGCTTCAATATCACCGCCATTTACAGCATTGAGGTATTTGTTGTCAAGGTCGGATGTGCGGGATTGACATTTAATGTTATCGGCTACTTCGTTGTCGGAAACTCCTTGTCCAGCATTTTCAGAAATTCCTGTTCTGTCGGATTCGACTTCAACATTTCCTCGATTTTTAGCAATACTTCGTCCGATATTAGCATATCGCTTACTTTTAATGTTGTATCGATCGAGTATGTATCCAAACTGTTTAGTATGATTTCGGAGTAATTTCGTAAATATTTTTGGCTATCATAACCTTTTCCCTCCAATTCTTTAATAGAATAGGGCTGTTGCAGGTTTTACTCATTTGCAACAGGCCATTAGAGTATGTTATTTTGAATGGCAGGAACTACTCATAGGGCAGTTTGAACATCCGCAACCGCAGGAGGTTTTCCCTTTTTTCTTATTTCGTATCATTGAAATTATAATTGCTGTAACTATAGCAGTCAGCACTAAACATATTATAATTGTAGCCAAATTATCTAAAATCCATAAAAGCATTTTATTTCCCTCTATTCCCTATTTAATTTTTGGGTAAGTTTTATTATATTTTTGCAGGGTTTAAACATCATATACGATATAAATATCAGCACTGCAACAGCGAAAATTAAATACACAACATTCATATTTCCGGTAAATATTGAACCAATTTGATATATTATCAATGAAACTCCATAGGCAAATAAACACTGATAGCCAATAGCAAATAAGGTCCACTTTCCGCTGTTCATCTCACGTTTAATTGCACCCATTGCGGCAAAACATGGGGCGCATAACAGATTGAACACAAGGAAAGAATATGCGGCAAGTTGTGTCATTCCCTCAAAGTCAAGAACTCCGAATACGCCTACAACCTCTTCTTTTGCCACAAGTCCCATAATGGTAGCAACAGCAGCCTTGATATTGCCGAATCCCAAAGGTGCAAAAATCCAACAGATAGTATTGCCTATCATACCGATAATGCTGTTTTCAAGTTCCATATCGGTGCTGAAAGTAAACAGCCCATCTACCATACCAAAGTGAGAACCTAACCAGATAATAATTGATGAAAGCAGGATAATTGTACCGGCCTTTTTAATAAACGACCAACCACGTTCCCACATAGAACGAAGAATATTTCCCACTGTAGGCAGGTGATAAGCAGGAAGTTCCATTACGAAAGGAGCAGGCTCACCGGCAAAAAGCCTTGTCTTTTTAAGCATAATTCCCGAAACAATGATTGCAGAAATTCCTACAAAATAGGCACTTGGAGCAACCCACCATGCACCTCCGAACAGTGCAGAGGAAATCAGGGCAATAATAGGCAGTTTTGCACCGCATGGGATAAATGTAGTAGTAATAATTGTCATACGGCGATCACGTTCATTTTCAATAGTACGTGACGCCATAATTCCCGGAACACCGCAACCTGTACCAATAAGCATTGGAATAAAGGACTTGCCTGAAAGTCCGAATTTTCGGAATATGCGGTCAAGTACAAATGCAATACGTGACATATATCCACAAGCCTCAAGAAATGCAAGGAATATAAACAGCACAAACATCTGCGGCACAAATCCAAGTACTGCACCTACACCACCAACGATACCGTCAATTATCAATCCGCTGAGCCACTGAGGACTGTTAACTGCATCTAATCCTCTCTCCACAAGTACAGGAACACCTGCTACCCATACTCCGTATTCAGAGGGGTCAGGTACACCCTGTGCTTCATCTCCAAGTGTATTATCATAAATGTGAGAAATATCATAGCCTTCCTCTGCCAAGGATTCTGCAAAGAAACCGTAAGCCTCCTCAAATGCACCGAAATCCTTTTCTGAAATAGCAGATTGAATATCCTCTGCACCGGTTACGCCTTTTTCTGTAGCCTTATCCACAAGAGTAGTCAATTCCTCTGTCCAAACATTTTCCACAGCATAGTCGGTCATAGCCTCCTCATATGCAGAAGTGCCAATACCAAACAGGTGCCAACCGTCACCGAACAATCCGTCGTTTGCCCAATCGGTAGCATATGTTCCTACAGTTGAAACAGAAATGTAATACACAAGAAACATAATAACTGCAAAAATAGGAAGTGCCGCAAAACGGTTTGTAACAACCTTGTCGATTTTGTCAGAAACAGAAAGTTTGCCTGAATTTTTCTTTTTGTAGCAATCTTTTATAAGACGTGATATGTAAAGATAACGCTCATTTGTGATAATACTTTCCGAGTCATCATCAAGTTTTTCTTCTGCCTTGGTAATATATTCCTCAATTTGATTTAAAGTTTCTTTAGGAATATTCAGTCTTTCCAAAACAATACTGTCACGTTCGAATATCTTAATTCCGTACCAGCGCTTTCTTTCGGTGGGTATATATTTTTCAGATATTTCCTCAATTTGTGCAACGGCTTCTTCAACCGATTCGGAAAAATTACAAACAGAAGTGGCCTGTTTATTATCCGCTGCGCCGATTGCTGTTTCCACAGCATTAATAATTCCCTCACCTTTTAGTGCGGAGATTTCAACTACCCTGCATCCTAACTGTTTTGACAGTTCCCTGATGTTTATTTTATCGCCGTTTTTTCGCACAATATCCATCATATTGATTGCGATAACCATAGGGATACCAAGTTCTGCAAGTTGAGTAGTAAGGTATAAATTCCTCTCGAGATTTGTGCCGTCAACTATGTTCAGTATAGCGTCAGGACATTCATTAACAAGGTAATTTCTTGCTACAACTTCCTCAAGGGTATATGGCGAAAGTGAATAAATGCCCGGAAGGTCTGTGATAATTACACCGTTGTGATTTTTAAATTTCCCTTCTTTTTTCTCCACCGTTACACCGGGCCAGTTTCCCACAAACTGATTTGAACCTGTCAGTCCGTTAAACAGCGTTGTCTTACCGCAGTTTGGGTTGCCTGCAAGGGCAATTCGTATATTCATATGTATTTCCTTTCTTAAAGTTAGTTACAACTAACTGTTATTCAAAAAATATATAGGGGTATATCCCCTTGAAATTTTCTTTGATAAGTTTGCAACTATTGTATATATTAGTAAACAACTGTTACTCAACCTCTATCATTTCGGCATCAGCCTTGCGGATAGACAGTTCATATCCACGGACGGTTACTTCAATAGGGTCACCAAAAGGGGCAACTCTGCGTATATACACCTCAGTTCCCTTTGTAATTCCCATATCCATAATACGACGCTTGATTGCTCCCTGTCCGTGAATTTTTGCAACCTTTACCCTATCTCCGACCTTTGCCTGTTTAAGTGTTTTCATATTAAATTACTCTCCTTATAAAATGCTATACCATAATTTTCTGTGCCATTTCTCTGCTTACCGCTACACGTGATTCCCTTACCTTTAATATCACATCACCGCCTATTGTATTTAACACCGTTACGGTACTGCCTACATTTAGTCCAAGATTTTCCAGATGATTTTTCACCTGACTTTTTCCGCCTATTTTTTTGATAAGATTTTCCTGTCCGATATCTGCAAGTGTAACAGGCATCATAATATAGTTCACCCCTAATTCATAATTTTGTTAAGTTAGTCAGCGCTAACTTAACAGGAATAAAAAAACAGTTAGCCAAAACTAACTGAAATTATTTTACTACTCTTTACACAATTTGTCAACAATTTTTTGATTGGTAAATTAAATATTTATTTCTCCTAATAATCCCACACAGGAACATATTTTTCGTCAGCGGAACTTAATTCCTGCGCAAAGCCCTCTATTCCACAATCTACAACGTAATCCCTGACTTTGTTATATTCCCTCTTTGTAACTGTACGATTAAGTTTTTCCGTTTCCTTTGCTTTTCCGCAAGGTATGTACTGCCCCATAAGGCTGATAAGATAATTGTCAAAATTATTGTTAAGAATATCTATAACACCTATGCTGTTTTTTGTATGATTAGGCAGTACAAGGTGTCTGATAATCGTACCTTTTTCCATAATTCCGTTGTTGTCAAAAACCGGTTTGCCGGTCTGCCTTAGCATTTCCTTTATTGCGTCGGTGGTGATTTCCACATAATTATCTGCACAGGAATATTTCCTTGCCAATTCATTACTGCTGTACTTAAAATCAGGCAGATATATATCTACATATCCCTCAAGCCTTTTAATTGTATCGGTTTTTTCATATCCGCCGCAATTATAGACAACAGGAATATTGGGTCTGTAAATATCAAGTGCCTTTATAATGGAATCAACATAAGGGGTGGGCGATACCAAATTAATATTGTGAACACCCATATTCTCCAGATTTTCAAATTCTTTTGCCAGTTGATTAGCCGATATTACTTTTCCGAAATTTTTTGCGGAAATTTCATAATTCTGACAGAATATACAATTTAAAGTACAACCGCTGAAAAATACAGTTCCGCTGCCTTTAGTACCGCTTATGCAAGGTTCCTCCCACATATGGGGAGCAATTCTTGCAACCTTTGGCAGATATCCCATTTTACAAAATCCCCTGCCTGTATTTTCATTACGCAGGCTGTTACAGTTGCGTGGACACAAATTACAAATCATACAATCACCTGCTAAATTATAGCACATAGAGAGTTGTTTCACAAGGATAATAAGAAAGCGTGCGCATAATATGCGAGCGCTTTCTTTAGCCATCGCTCGTGCGCCCGGAGGGCGCAACTGAGCGGGCAATATAAATTATTTTTTATTTGATAGGTAAATCAGATGAATTTACAGTTTTGCAAAATTCTTCCAATTACCGAAAATTTTGTCAACAAACAGAAGTATCCTATCAAATAAATTATTAAAAAGTCTTGAAGTCCTCTGCGAAGTTTTCAAACACATCGTCAAAATGGTCAAAATCCACGGAATTTCTGTTACAGCAATCAACCAAGCGTTTGGCTACGGAGTAATCGTTGGAGATATCATAAATATAACGTGTTTTGGTAATTTTAACACCGTAACTGTGTGTTTTTTTAAGTAATTCATAATGAGTTTTCATATACCATTCCCTCTGTAAAATATTAGTGAATATATTTCACTAATAAATAATAATTCATTAAAAGCAATATGTCAACTTTGTTTACACTACTGTAAAATAACTGTAAGATTTTTGAAATTATGATAAATAAGGTTATCGCATTTGAAAACACCAACTGCAAATGTAATTATGCACAAAAAACAGCGGTAAAATTCGGTTAGTATGCTCTTTCTATAATTCTAATTTGGAATATAATATCACCTGCTTTTTGGTAAAATTATAAGAAATAATACGCCATTATGTGTAAAAGTTTAGGAGTTGATTTTTGTGAAATCAAAGAAAGTGATTTCTCTGATTCTGGCTGTTTTGATTCTTGTAACATCGGCTGTAATTACAGTCGGCGCAGCAGACACAAGCAAGTCGGAAACAGGAGCCTTTTTCAACCAAGGTAAGTACTCCGATCAAATTTATTCAGGTAACGATTTAGGTTGCACATATACCAAATCCGCTACTACCTGGAAAGTTTGGTCACCGGCTGCTACCAAAGTTCAGTTAAAGTTGTATAAAACCGGTACCGACCGTGAAAACGGCGCAGGAGTAATCGGTACATATGATATGACTAAAGGCTCACAGGGCGTTTGGTCAATACAACTTACAGGCGACTATAAAAACATATACTACACATACCTTGTTACTGCCGCTAATACAAACGGTCAGGTAGAAACAAAGGAAACTCAGGATATTTATTCCAAGGCTGTTGGCTGTAACGGTGACAGAAGTATGGTAGTCGATCTTGACAGCACAGACCCTGAAGGTTGGAAAAATGACAAGCACGTTCTACGTGACAACCTTACTCAGTCCGCTGTATGGGAGTTACATATTCGTGACTTCTCCTGTGACCCTAATTCAGGTATCAGCGAAAAAAATCGCGGTAACTATCTTGCTTTCACAGAGGGCGGTACAAAGTTAAACAGCGATACAAGTGCAAATGCTATTTCTACCGGTATAGATTACCTTGTAGAGCAGGGCATCAACACAGTTCAGTTAATGCCTTTTGCAGATTACGATCAGGTTGACGAAATCAACGGTGCTTCCGAAACAAGACGTAACTGGGGTTACAATCCAAAGAACTACAACGTTCCTGACGGTTCATATTGTTCCAATCCATATGACGGTAACGTCAGAATCAACGAAGTAAAGCAAATGGTACAAGCACTCCACGACAGAGGTATTACAGTAATTATGGACGTTGTTTATAACCATACTGCAGGTTATGAGGCATCTTGCTTTACAAAGACAGTTCCCGGTTACTACTACAGAATGTTAAGTGCTACTCAGTATAACGATGGTTCAGGTCAAGGTTGTGAACTTGCATCCGAAAACCAGATGACACGTAACTTCATTGTTCAGTCATTACGCTATTGGGTAGATGAATACCACATTGACGGATTCCGTTTTGACCTTATGGGCTGTATAGATACAGATACACTTAACGCTGCTCGTACAGAGTTAAACAAAGTTTCCAACAAAATTATTATGTATGGTGAGCCTTGGGCAGGTGGCAGCACTCTTGCTTCCCCATCTGCTGTACCGGGTAATGCCGGCAAGTTAATGTCCGGAATCGGTATGTTCTCCGATAAATGGATTCAGGCTGCTACTAACGTAACTTTACAGAAAAACACCGCTGCTCCGGCAGGCTGGGTTGGCGGTACAACCACAAAAACCGCTGATGTAGTAAACGGTATCAAGGGTAACATTATCCAATCATCTGATAACACAAAGACAGTAAACTATATGGAATGTCACGACGACCTTGCATTATGGGACAGAATCACAGGCGGTTATACATCCTCCGGTGAGGGTAAAAAATCCGTCAGCACAAACCCAAATGCTAACAGCACAGCAGACCAATATACAAGCCAGTTAAAACTTGCAGGTGTGCTGAATATGACATCACAGGGCTACAGTTTTATGCAGTTAGGTACAGAGTTTGCACGTACAAAGAAAGGTCAGGCAAACTCCTATAACTCAAGTGATGAAATCAACCGGTTAGATTGGTCAAGAGTTAAGACTTATGCAAACACAGTTGCATACTACAGAGGTCTAAACCAAATTATGGACGTTTACACTCCTTTCGGTGATGACAGTACAGTATCTAAAAATACAATGAGTTTCATCTCCTCAACAGGCAGCGTAATCGCTTATACAATTAATAACAACACAGCAAACAAGGCTAACGAATGGGGCAAGGTTGCTGTATTGATGAACAACAGTTCTTCTGCTCAGTCAGTAAGCCTTTCAGGAAACTGGGATGTAGTTGCTAACGAAAAAGAAGCAGGCGTTAAGAGTTTAGGCAAGGTTTCCGGCTCCTACTCAATTCCTGCACGTTCAGGTGCAATTCTTGTTGAGTCATCCTCATTTAAGGATTTCAGCAACAATTACAAGTACGGCACACTTACTACTAACCATTACGTAAATGGTACGGTTGCAAAAACTACAACTGCTAAATACAAAATCGGTACAACCTACCATGCTTTACAGGATAAGGATATTTTAAAGAATAACGATTTATCCAATACAGAGGGTAATGCTTCAGGTACATTTACAGGCGATACTACCGTAAACTACTATTACACTCCAAACGGTAAAACTATCGGCACTTTAAAGGTTAATTATGTTGATCAGAATAATAAAACTCTAACTCCAAGTATGAGCTATGAGCTTGAAAAGGGTACAGAGTTTAGCGTTCCTGTATGCTCAGTAGAGGGCTATCAACTCGATACAGACAAGTATCCTGCAGGTACAACAGGTACTTTCACAGGCAACGATACTACTATTAACTTTACATACAAACCACTTGACTCACAGGTTGTAAGAGTTCACTATGCAAAATCACAGAACTGGTCAACAGTTTACTGCTATGCTTATACCGATGACGGTGAAGAGCCTTTAGGCGCTTGGAATACCAACAAGAACAGCCCTGCTATTATGAAACTTGGCAGTGACGGTTGGTATACAATAGACATTCCTGTTGCTTCCTGTAAAGTTATGTTCCACGGTGCTTCCGGTCAAGGACAGGAGCCGGGACAAAACGAACCCGGTTACGCAGTAGCAGGTGAATGTTGGGTTGCTAACAAAACAGTTCAGTATTACTCAACTGTAAACACATCTTACATTGATATTGATACAGGTAAAAAACTAAAGGCAGACAGCATCACTTCTACTATCAAAAAGAACACAGATTCTTACTCAACCACAGGCGACGACAGCCTTGGCACATTGGTAAGAGAACCTGCAAATGCCGCAGGATTCTGTGCGCCGGGTGTTACAAACGTTGTTTATCTGTATAAAACAAACGGACAGCCTGCTTCTTCAGAAACACAGCCTACAAAGCCGACCGAAGCAAAGAAGTATAAACTTGGTGACTCAAATAATGACGGCCTAATCACTATTTTGGATGTAACATATATTCAACAGTATCTCGCAAACCTAACCACATTCAATGCTATCAGTATGAAAACTGCCGACGTTGACAAAAACGACAGAATTTCCATAAAAGACGCATCATATATTCAAAGATATCTTTTAGAGATTACTGTAGATTGTCCTATCGGAGAACTGTTTGAGATTGAACTGCCTACAGAGGCTACTCAACCGACACAGCCTACACAGGCTACTCAACCAACACAGGTAACAATGCCTACAATGCCGACAATGCCTACTTTACCCACAACACCTGTAGGTGAAACAAAAACAGTATTGTTCTCCAATTCCGGTAATTGGAGCGGTACAATCTATTGTTACCATTGGATGGAGGGAGAAACTCCTGCATGGCCGGGTGACGAAATGACCCTTGTAGGACAAAATGATTACGGTCAAAATCAGTATTCTATCGATATCCCTGTAGGAAGTAACATAATATTTACTAACAGCACAACACAAACCGTTGACTTGGTATTTACAGGTGCTGAAACAGGATTCTATCCTGAAAGCACAGATTCTGAGGGTAAATACACCTGCGGTTCTTGGTAATCAATAGTATCAATTTTAAAAAGCAGAGGTCACCTTAATTGGTGACCTCTATTGAGAAACGAGGAAAACACAGTGAAAACAAAAAGAATTATGGCGGTTTTGCTGACTGTAGTGATTATTGCAACTGCATTTATTTCCACATCTATGGTAAATGCACTTACAGCATCAATCTCATATAATTTCAGCGGCAGCAACAGTACAGACCCGGGCTACGCAGAGGGCAAAATCACACTAACAGCCCCCTCCGGCACGTATTATCTCTATTGGGCAGATGATACAAAAGCACTTGAGGGTTATACGGAAATTACAAAACTAACAGTGAACTCATCTGCTACTCACAGTATGTACGCTCAAACAGCAATACCGGCAAACGCAACAAAACTTATTGCTATTCAGTCAACTTCAGAGCCTACAAATAAAACTGTGGCAAATGCGTCAGCGGTTTACTCCATTCCGGCAAACAAAAGAATTACCACACAAAAGAAATACAGTTTTGCAGTGTATTCAGATATTCATATTGACAGCACAAACAATGCTTACAAATATTGCCAAGACCATTGGAGCAGCGCTTTAAAGGTTGCTGCCGACAGGAATGTTGACTTTATTGTAACAGCCGGTGACCACGCACACAGCGAGGGAGGAAGTTCCTCCAAACAAGCAAAGGAATGGCAGATTTATCAAAAACTTATTGCCCAGTCCGATTATTGCAACCCTATTTACGAGGCTATCGGCAACCACGATGTTTGGCCCGGATATGAAGTGGGAACAAAAAACTTTATAAACGCAACAGGTCTTGAGGGGTCTAACAATAAGTCTGCAAATGCCTATTATGAAAAGACTATAAACGGCGACCACTTCATCTTTATGTCACTTGAGGGCGGTTTTTATCCTGACAGAGTTGAGGAGTTTTCCACAGCACAACTTGATTGGTTAGAGGGATTACTGAAAAAGTATTCCGGCGACGGCAAGAATATTTATATTATTGAACACTCCCTATTCTACAAGTACGGCGCAGGTGACAGAACTGATGGTACGCCTTTCTATGATATTCCATTAAGTGACAATCAGGCTTCTACAAGAAGATTTAAGGCTTTGCTTGAACAGTACAAGGATACTATATTCATTTCAGGTCACACTCATATTGCATTTTCTGCACAGTACAACTACTCCGATAACAACGGCACATCAGGACAGATGGTTCACGACAGTTCCACAGCAGGTATCCGCAAGGTTGTAGGAAACTCCCTTGACAGAAACTATCGGTTTGACGAAACAGAGGGCTATATTGTTGATGTTTATGACAACGGCATAATCTTTAACGGCACTAATCTGTACTACAACGAATATAATCCCAATTACTGTTATCTTGTAAGGACTTCCGACCAATGTTACAACAGTATGTCCTCAACAGAGGCTACTACAAAACCTACAACATCAACTTCTACTACATCAACTTCTGCAACTTTAACTACTACATCAACTTCTGCAACTTCAACTTCCCCTACTCCCTCCGGAGAAGCAACAAATGTTATGCTAAAGGGTACTTTTAACAACTGGACTACTGCAAATCCATTCTATAAAACAGATGATGCAAGTGTAATTTCTACATCATTGAATCTGTCAGCGGGAACATATGAATTTAAAATTCACGATACAGATAAGGGAAATTCCGGTTGGTACGGTAACAACGGCTCCTTTACCGACACAACAAAGACAACTTCACAAAACGGTTGGGTGATGAGTACTTCCGAGGGGAACTGCAAAATCACCGCTACAGGAGGATATTATACATTTACCTTCAACCTGTCAACAAATAAGATGAACGTGCTGTATTCCGCTACCCAGCCTACAACGGCAACAGGAACAACTGCAACTGAAACAACCAAACCTACGGAGACAGTTAAACCAACGGAAACAGTTAAACCTACTGAAACAGTAAAACCTACGGAAAGTTCGGAAACATCCGAAACTACTGCAACCACCGAGCCTGTAATTAAATATACATTAGGCGACGTTAACGAAGATAACAAAATTAACATTATGGACGCAACCTCTATTCAAAGAGCAGTAGCAGGTTTTAGTTCTCTTACAGATGCACAGCAACTTGCTGCTGACGTTAATGGTGACGGAAATGTTAATATTTTAGACGCTACAACGATTCAGCAGTATGTGGCTAGTATAATCACTTCCTTTAACAGAACAAATAAAAAGGCTGTTTATTCCTCAGGTGCTGACATTAATACAGAAGTTAAAGATAACCTTGCTCTGTACTACAGATACAGTTCATATGACTGTTACCAAGCATTAAAGAAAGCATATCGCAATGGCGCTGACAGCGCAACATTAACGTCTCTACAAAACAAACTTTTGGATGTAGTTGACCCTACAAACGTTGACGGAGCAGTAAAGACATACAATGTTTATTTTGAAAACCTAAAGGATTGGTCAAAGGTTTATGCTTATTGTTGGGGTACGTCAACTGAAAAGGCATGGCCGGGTACTGAAATGACTGCAACTACAGAAGTAACAGGAACACACGGAAAGACTGTTTACAAATACACAGTAAATGCTGCTGAATACAGCAATATCATATTCTCTGACGGAAGCGGAAATCAGACCATTGATATTGCCCTTACCGACAACAACCTGTGTTACTACGTCACCTCCTCAAGTTCCAAATACACAGTTGCATCCTATTCAGTGAAATAGTTTTCATATTAATATCGCACACAACAAAAGCCACCCAAAACGGGTGGCTTTAATGTTTTGAAATATTATCTCTTAAAGGTGTTTTTAATTTTTCTGATAACCTTTTTTGGGAAACTTGTTGTTACCCAATCGATAGTACTCTGTTGGGATTTTATCAGTGCATCCTTTTCCTTGATTTGTTGCTTTAATTCCCTTACAACTGCTTTTTCATTTTCAAGTTCTTCATCTTGATAAGTAAACACTTCGTTTGCAACATCAAGAAAATCTTCAAGGGTATATTCTACCTTTTGTTCATCAACAACTACTTCATCCTTGAACAATATGCCGTCTTCTCTGCCGAGATATTCTCTTGCAACAAGTTCGTTTTCTTCCTTGAATTTATCAAGATATGCAACGGTTTCCTCTTGTGATAAAAATACATTTTTGCTGTAGTTTGTATCAGAGGAATTTTTATAAACAATTTCGCCTAAAGCTTTATACAGACAATCCTTTTTGTGCTGTCTTGTCTGTCTTTCAGGATAGCGGTTCATATATTGTTTAAAAGCAAGGTATTTACCGCTTAGGCTTATATTTACAACAGATTTTTCCGGAGGAATAAAATCATCGGTCAACTCAAGTCCAACTGTGTTAAAGAAATCGGAAATCAGATTATTCTGTGTACCGCCCCATTGTTGCTTTTCATACACTCTGACAATGATATTTTCCTTGCCCATAAATTTGGCAATATCATTAAGGCGTGTGTAATAGTCAAGTCTGTCCTTTGAAATACCGTTGATATATTCGTTGAAAGTACAGGTTTCATATTCCTGTACCTTTTGCGCCCAGTGGGATTGCTGGTAAAGATCCTGACGCCTTAGATATGCAATAATTTTGCAATCAATACCGCGGTTGTCAACTTCTTTTTTTAACTTTTTCCAAAAACCGTCGTTTTTCTTATTTATATCCCAAATGCCCTCTTCCGACATAATTATATTGTCGTACTTGGTAAAAAGTTGTGAAATGTAATCGAAGTTACTGTTCCACACTTCCTGCATTTTTGCTTTATCTACTTTGCCTTTTTCATCACGGAAGGTATGCAGTAAGAAACGCGCATTCCTCTGAGGCAGTACATTAGGAATTTCAGGGAAAATAGGGAACACATAACCTTTTTCTTTCAGAACATTTCTGTTTTCCTTTAAGAATTTTTGAATATATGATGTACCGGTTTTCGGCATACCAATGTGAAGGTAAAGAGTTGGCATAATTATCTCCTTTAATCAATTAATAAGAAGT
>JAQXSC010000027.1 GCA_029218825.1 Oscillospiraceae bacterium
CCATCTATAAGAAAACGACAGTAGCAAATGCTACTGTCGTTTTCTATGGCGCAGAGATGGGGATTCGAACCCCAGGTACGGTGGTAACCGTACACATGATTTCCAATCATGCTCCTTCGGCCAGCTCGGACATCTCTGCATAACAACCTTGACTATTATATATGATTGTTTAAAAAAAATCAAGGTTTTATTTAAAGGTTTTTAAATTTTTGTCGTACATATCGGTTTTTGTTACATCAAAATACACGTCAATATTGTAATATTTTTCAAAAGCCTTTTGAATTAACAATGGATTGATATTTGTAACACTACCGGCAGGAAGTACTACATAAATATACACACCGCCGATATTTCGTTCATACTTAACATTATTAAGGTACGGCTTTATATCAACTTCTTTTAAACCCTTTTTCTTTGTTTTTTTATTAACTAAAATCTCGTCTTTGGTGAATAATTCCTCTGTATATTTTAACAGAGCATCATTGTTAATTTCATCACAACTGATTTTAATCTTAAACTTTGCAAATGAAATATCCTTTGCCTTCATTTCTGCTTCTGTTACGTCATATATCCTGATACCCAAGGGCAGACATTTATTTAGATTAGTTTTAATATCATCAAAACGATATTCCTCAATAAGTCTAACGTCCATACATTCCTTTTCACCGCGAAAACCTAAAGATAAAGGCAGAGGAAATGTTGCATAAGGATGAGTGTTAAAACCCTCTGTGTGCCAAATAGGAATACCGCTTTTATGTAATGCACGTAACATACATCTGTTTAAATCAAGGTGAGAAATAAATCTACACTCATCATCTTTTTTAAACCATATTCTTACATTTTTCAAAGCACACACCTCCCCTATACTTTGCCGCTCCGCAATTATTACACTTCAATCTACAATGCGGAGTAGTTGTATCCTCATAGGCTTTTTTACATTCCTTAATCAGATATTCCTTGTTTACACCGTAATCGAGGAAATCCCAAGGCAAAATTTCATCAAAATCACGCTGTCTTACAGCATAAAAATCCGGGTCTATTCCACATTCCTCAAAAATATCAAGCCATTTATTCAAGGAGAAACAATCGCTCCAGCCGTCAAAGTGAAATCCTTTTTCACAAGCAAGTTCCAAAACTTTGCAAAGACGTCTGTCACCTCTTGCAAAAACAGCCTCAAGATAACTTGTATCTGCATCGTGGTAATTATAATTAATTTTCTTTGTCTTTATAGTATCTTTTAAGTGCTGTTGCTTGTCCATTAAAGTACTGCGAGTATTCTGACCAAACCATTGGAAAGGAGTAAAAGGCTTTGGAACAAAGGACGAGGTTGAAATTGTAACTGTAACTCCCTTACCCTTTGGTTTATTTTCACAGCGATAATATGTATCTACAACGTTTTGAGCAAGGTTTGCTATACCCTCAACGTCCTCATATGTTTCAGTAGGCAGACCAATCATAAAGTAAAGTTTTACCTTTGTCCAGCCGCCGTTAAAAGCGGTGGAGCAAGTATTAATAAGTTCATCTTCTAACACATTTTTGTTGATTACATCTCGAAGCCTTTGAGTTCCGGCCTCCGGAGCAAAGGTCAGTCCGCTTTTTCTTACTGTTTTTATCTTATCAAGGATATCATCTGTAAATCCGTCAACACGTAAAGATGGCAAGGAAATACTAACTTTTTCTCCCTTTGACCACTTATTGACTCTTTCTAATAAGCCGATTATATCTGTATAATCGCTTGAACTTAATGATGACAAAGACACCTCGTCATAACCTGTATTATTACAAAGTGTATGGCATTGTTTATCTATGGTATCTACAGATTTTTCACGTACAGGTCTGTAAATAAATCCTGCCTGACAAAATCTGCAACCTCTTATACAACCTCTGAATATTTCAGATACGGCTCTGTCATGGACAATTTCAATATTCGGCACAACAAAATTATCAGGATAATAAGACTCGTCCATATTCATCATAAGTCTTTTTTCTACAACAGCAGGAGCGTTATCCTTTGGAGTAAAACTCTTGATAGTATTATCCTCGTTGTATTCAACATCATAAAGTCCAGGAACATACACGCCTTTAATCTGTGATGCTAACTGCAAAAATTCTGCTTTTGATTTATTATTTTTCTTACATTCTCTGTATAAATCTATTACTTCAAGGTCAACTTCCTCACCTTCGCCGATAAAGAAAATGTCAATAAAATCAGCCAAAGGTTCAGGGTTACAGGCACAAGGTCCACCGGCAACTACAATTTGCGACAGTTCCGTTCTGTCTGTGGATTTAATAGGAATATTTGCAAGTTTCAGCATATTCAGTACATTAGAATAACTTAATTCATACTGTAACGTAAAGCCGATAAAGTCAAAATTTGTTATTGGGTCACCGCTTTCAAGAGCAAACAACGGTATATTTTTCTCCACCATTAATTTTTCCATATCAAGCCAAGGAGCAAAAACACGTTCGCACCAAATATAGTCACGTTCATTAAACAGGCTGTAAAGAATTTTCATACCAAGATGTGACATACCGATTTCGTAGGTATCAGGAAAACAGAAAGCAAATCTTACATCTATATCATCTTTATTCTTTACAACGGAATTAAGTTCGCCACCTACATAACGTCCGGGCTTTTGAACTTTTAATAACAGTTTTTCAACATCCTTGTTAATCATAATGCCTCCACTATAAATATTTCTTATCTCGCAGAAAAAGTGATAATATCAAATACAAACTGATGAATAGTAACGAAAAGTTATTTTTGGATTGAAATAACACTAACAAACCTATAATAAACACAGGCAAAAAAGTTATTACAGTCATAATATCAATAATTATTTCAATAGATTTTTGGGGTAATCTTTTGCATAGTAAAAGATAAATCAACTGTCCGCCGTCCAAATTATTACAGGGCAACAGATTGAAAATACCTAAAAACAGGTTTATGTACGCAAAACTTTTCCAAAAATGTATAAATATAAAAAACAGTAATATATTTATACAAGGTCCCATAAGGGTTACAAATATATCGCAATACAGATTATTCATCAATCGGTTGTTTTCCAAAATTTTAATTTCAAATAATCTTAATTCAACTCCGCTGACTTTAAATTTACATAAAATCATTGATATAAGATGCCCTGATTCATGGAAAATTACAGAAATGATGCATTGCAGATAATTAGTAAAACTATTTGTAATCAATGCTAATGTCAGCATTGAGATAAGTGGATATGAAATATAAACACTTATGTTTTTAATCTGTAGTTTCAATTTTTATGGGAATTGTCAAAAATATTGTCAATGCTGAAGGAATCAAAGGTTTCATTCATAATTATTTCATCATTCAACGCATTATAGTACCATTGGTGCAAAGTGTTATATAAATCTCCGCCAAAAGTTTTTATACAATAGGCGGATAAAAGAATTATTGTAAACACAATAAGTTGAATAATAACTAACATAGGTTTGCCTGTTTTCTTTTTTACCTTTTTATCTTCCTTTGTTTCGTTAATTACGGTTTCCTCTTTGTAAACAGGATTATACGCATCTTTCCAATCATCAGCATAACTTATAGAGTTATTAGTATTAGGATTGTCCATAAAATCACCTCAACAAATAGTATGCAGAGGATAAAGATAAATGAACTTAATTATCTAACTTTTTAAAATCCTTGTTTTTTAAGTTAATATAAAATGCAAACGCCAATACTAAAGAAGCAATTTCTGCAATAGGAAAAGCAAACCAGACATAATCGCTACTGTTAAAGATATACGAAAGCAGATAAGCAACCGGCAGAATAAATACAAGTTGTCTTGTAAAGGAAATGATTAATGCTCTTACACCCTTACCTGTTGCTTGGAATAATGAAATGAACACTATACCCAATGAGGCAGGAATAAAGCAAAGGCTGATAATTCTAAATGCAGGAACACCGGTAGAAATCAAGGTTTTATCACCGTTAAAAAATCCAAGCAATACATCAGGTATTGTCCAGAATAGAATTGTGCCTATCAGCATAATTAAAAATGCTATAACCATACCCCAACGCATAGTTCCGAGTAATCGATCTTTATTTCTTGCACCGTAGTTATATCCCATAATTGGAAGTACACCTTGATTTAAACCAAAACAAGGCATAAACACAAAACTCTGCAACTTAAAATATACGCCAAAAACAGTAACAGCAGCATCATAGGCAGATAAAATTGCGTTAAGACCAAACACCATAAATGAGCCTATGGACTGCATTGCTATTGACGGAAGTCCAACGGCATAAATATTTTTGATAGTTGTAAAATTCAGTTTGAAATTTCTAAATGTGACGTGTATTTTATTCTTTCGTAAAAATAAAACCAATACTGCAAAAATTGCGCTTACTAACTGACCGATTACAGTTGCAACAGCCGCACCCATAACCTCAAGTTTTGGAAAAGGCCCTATTCCTGCAATCAACAGCGGATCAAGAATAATATTAGTTATTGCACCTGAAAGTTGGAATAACATTGGGAAAATCATATCCCCTGTTCCCTGTAATGACTTTTCAATACTGATCTCTATTAAAACAAATAAGGAACCTGATAATACCACAGATAAGTAGTCAACTCCGTATTTATATGTAATTCCGTCACATCCATATAAAGATAGGAAAGGGCCGGAAAAGAATATTCCTAATATCAAAAACACAATCCAACTAAAAATTCCTAACACAATTCCGTGAGTTGCCGCCGAATCTGCCTCTTTCTGATTACCTGCGCCAAGTCTTCTCGAAATCAGGGAGTTAGTACCTACAGAAGTACCTACAGCCACAGAAATCAACAACATCTGCAAAGGATAAGCATATGAAGTTGCTTCCAAGGCTAAAGCGCCGTTTTCAATAAGATTACCTACAAAAATGCTGTCAACCACGTTATAAAGCGCTTGTACCGTCATCGAAAACATTGCCGGTAAAGCCATAGATAAAATCAATGGCAGAATTTTTGCATAACCCATTTTGTTCTGTTCAATAGTTTTTTCCATTTAATTCACATTCCTTTTTCTTTTCAATATTCTATATATTCCATAAACAATCAAATAAAAGCATACACCTGCTACTGCACCGAAAAAATCAAGGACTACATCGGTTACCTGACAGGAACGTCCCGGAGAATAAATTTGAATTATCTCGTCAATAATTGCAACACAAAGGCATATAAATCCTATAGAGGTAAGATTAATTATAATTTTTCTATTTTTAAGATAATGCGTAGATATTACAAGAAATCCAAGCAGAGCGAACTCACAAAAATGTGCGGACTTTCTAACGATAAAATCAGTTAGTTCAACACCTAAACCTATTGTTTTGAAAAAATCTTCTAAAACCGTTAATACAGTAGCACTCTCCGCTGAAGAATCAGCAGCGGACATTGTTGAATGAACCCAGATAAAGCCGATATATAAGAGTGTTACAAAAGTCAAAATCCAAAAGAAAATGACAGATTTCTTATTTTTACCCATAAATACCTCATTATAATTGTTACTATATATATTTTACATTTTTATTGGCGATAAGTCAAATTTACAGTTGAAAAACTTTTGAAAATATAATATAATATTTTATATAATTTTCATAAACAGGAGTGTACTATGTTAGGATATTTAATTGTTTTTCTTGTTTCTATGGTTCCTTTGATTGAGTTAAGAGGAGCAATACCTTTTGGCACCGCTTGGGGTATTCCTGTATGGCAATGCCTTATAATCGCCTGTATCGGTAATATGTTGCCTGTTCCATTCATTTTTTTCTTTGCAAGAAAAGTGCTTTTATGGGGTCAGGATAAAAAATTCATCGGTAAATTTTTTAGGTTTTGTATCAGAAAAGGTGAAAAAGGCGGTAAAAAGTTACAGGAAAAAGCAGGTAAAGGTTTATTTGTAGCACTTATGCTATTCGTAGGTATCCCACTACCCGGTACAGGAGCATGGACAGGTACACTTGCTGCAAGTTTTTTGGATATGGATTTTAAAACAAGTGTAATAGCCTGTATGTGCGGTGTTGCTTTAGCCGGTGTTATTATGGCTGTTTTAAGTTTATTAGGCGTTGGTACTATCGGCGCTCTTACTTAATATTTATTTGGGCGGACAATGTTCGCCCTGATTTTTTAGGACGTGTTAAATTTGGAAAACTTCAGAGATATAATAATCATCGGCGGCGGCGCTTCAGGAGTTGCAGCAGCAATAAAATCTGCCGAAAAAAATCCCAATAAAAGAATAACAATTATCGAAAAGCAAAGTAAACTTGCAAGAAAACTGCTTTCCACAGGAAACGGCAGATGTAATTTCACAAACGTAAATGCCAACAAAAATAACTATCACGGAACATTTGCAAATTATGTTGAAAATGTTTTTGACAAGTATCCACCAAAGGTTATTATAGATGAATTCAAAAGATTTGGATTGATGGCTAAAGTTGAAAGTGAAGGCAGGGTTTACCCTGTTTCCAATCACGGTTCCGCTGTTGTAGATGTGCTTTTGTATAAACTTGAAAGTCTTAATGTTGAAATAAAACTTGATACTAAAATTATTTCAGTAAAAAAAGATAAGAATATATTTATTGTTAAAACCGATAAAGGCGAATATGTTGCAGAAAAGGTTGTAATATCCACAGGCTCAAAGGCGGCTAAAAAATTAGGTGCTGACGGCAGCGGTCTTGATTTACTCAGAAATTTGGGGCATACCATTAATCCACTAAAACCTGCCCTGTGCCCTATTCCAGTTACTAACAAAAAACTTGCTCCATTAAAAGGCATCAGAGCCACAGGAAAAGTAACATTAATCAGCAACAGAAAAACAATTAAGTCAGAGTCAGGTGAAATCCAGTTTACAGAAAATTCGTTATCAGGTATTTGTGTTTTCAATTTGGCAACTTTTCTTAAAAACAACGGTAAAATTATTGTATCATTATTGCCTAAACTTGATGATAATGCTGTTAAAAATATGATTAATGAACATATTAAGATATTTAAGGATAGACCCATAGAGGATTTATTCACAGGAATTTTTCAGAAAAAACTTGCTGTTTATATTTTGAAAGAATGCATCAAAGATTTGCTATCTCGTAAGATTTCAACCCTTAACAGTAAGGAAACAGATAAGTTGGCATATACTGTTAATCATTGGAAGTTTGAAGTAAAACAACCGACAGACTTTGATAAGGCACAGGTTGTATCAGGCGGCGTATCAGGTAAAGAAATCAATCCAAACACTATGGAAAGCAAGATAATCAAAGGCTTATATATCTGCGGTGAGGCGATTGATATTGACGGTGAATGCGGTGGATATAACTTACAATTTGCATTTGCAAGTGGATTTTTAGCAGGAGAAAATTTATGATAAGAGTAAGTAATTTATCCTTGCCTTTAGATTACACAGATACAACTGTAAAGAAAACTGTTTGCAGGGAATTAAGGATTTCAGAAAAATCAATAGAAAATTTATCTCTATTTAAACGTTCAATAGACGCAAGAAAGAAAAATGATATACGATTTAACATAACTGTTGACGTTACTCTGAATATAAACGAAAATCAGGTAATCAGTAAAAGTCGCAGTAGCAAAGTAAATATTGTAAAACCTTATGAATACAAAATCCCTGAACACAAACCGTTAAATTACAGACCTGTTATAGTTGGATTTGGTCCGGCAGGAATGTTTGCAGGACTAATTCTTGCACAGGCAGGTGAAAAACCAATTATAATTGAGCAAGGTAATGACGCAGATACAAGAATTAAGGATATTAACAATTTCATCAAAACAAGAAAACTAAACACTAATTCTAATATTCAATTCGGTGAGGGCGGCGCCGGAACATTTTCCGACGGCAAGTTAAACACAGGCACAAAAGATTCAAGAGCAAGAAATGTATTACAGGAATTTTGCAATCACGGCGCACCTGAAGAGATTTTATACAACAGCAAACCTCACATCGGTACAGATAATTTGAGAGTAGTTGTAAAAAATATCAGGAAAAAAATTATTTCTTTAGGCGGTGAAGTCAGGTTTAACACAAAACTTACGGATATAAGTACAATCGGAAATAAACTACATAGCATTGAGATTGAAAGTGAAGGTAAAAAGGATATAATCGAAACTTATAGCCTTATTCTTGCTATTGGGCATAGTTCACGAGATACATTTAATATGCTTTACCGCAAGGGTATTACTCTTGAGCAAAAGCCATTTTCCATTGGGGCGAGAATCGAGCATTTAAGAAAAGATATAGACAAATCACAATTTGGAGATTTCGCAGGCAATGAAAGATTAGGCTCTGCCCCCTACAAACTCAGCACACACTTAAAAAACGGCAGAGGTGTATATACATTTTGTATGTGTCCCGGCGGTGAAGTTGTACCGGCGGCAAGTGAGGAAAATACAATTTGTACAAATGGTATGAGTGAATTTGCAAGGGATAAGGAAAATTCAAATTCTGCTTTACTTGTAGGAATATCACCAAAGGACTTTGAAAGCACTCACCCACTTGCAGGTATTGAATTGCAAAGAAAAATTGAGCGCAAGGCTTTTTTGATTGGCGGAGGTGATTATTGCGCACCTGTTCAAAAGGTAGGAGATTTTCTAAATAACCGAAATTCTGTTACTATGGGAAGCGTTAAGCCAAGTTATCAAATGGGAACTACTTTTGCAAAAGTTGACGATTATCTCCCTGAATATATAGCCGATTCAATGCGATTGGGAATAATTGAAATGGATAAAAAATTAAAAGGATTCGGAAATCCTGACGCAATATTAACAGGCCCTGAAACACGCAGTTCCTCCCCTGTGAGAATTTTAAGAGATGAAAATTTAGAATCCGTTAACGTCAAGGGACTTTACCCTTGCGGTGAGGGTGCAGGATATGCCGGTGGAATTGTATCAGCGGCGGTTGACGGAATTAAATGTGCAGAAAAAATATTAACAAAATAAAAATAAGACCTCACAAAGTGGGGTCTTATTTGATGTATGCGACTAAATCTATAAGCCGGGTTCTGTCGTGGACAGTCATCTATCTTGGCAGAGTGTTACCACTACTGCTCAATGCCACCTCCAAAGGATACGCCGAGCAGACGATTTATCCTACCACGGTGTTGCTCCGAACAGGGTTTACACGTCAGATATGTCTCCATACCTACGGTGAGCTCTTACCTCGCCTTTCCATCCTTACCGAAAATCGGCGGTTATTTTCTGTTGCACTTTCCCTAAGGTCTCCCTCGGCGGCCGTTAGCCGTTGTTCTGCTCTATGGGGCCCGGACTTTCCTCGGTTGATTTTTTTCAAAATTCAACCGCAACTGTCCAATTTACTCGCACTATTATTTTAATAGAATTATATCACTTTGTCAAACATAAAAATATTGTCATAAAACTTGAATAATACAGGAAATAATATTATAATATCAAAAGATGTAAAATTAAAGGAGTTTGTTATGGATATCAGGGAAAAATCATTACAAAAGCATTATGAATGGAACGGTAAAATTGAAGTTGTTTCAAGGGTGAAAATTGATACTAAAGACGATTTGTCGGTTGCATACACTCCCGGCGTTGCAGAGCCTTGCCTTGAAATCAACAAAAATTATGAGAAAAGTTTTGAATTGACAAGAAGAAATAACCTTGTGGCTGTGGTTACTGACGGTACTGCTGTTTTAGGTTTAGGCGACATTGGACCTGAAGCCGGTATGCCTGTTATGGAGGGTAAATGCGCATTATTCAAGGAGTTTGCCGATGTTGACGCATTCCCTATTTGTGTTCGTTCCAAAGACGTTGATGAAATAGTAAATACAATTTATATGATAAGTGGTAGTTTCGGCGGAATAAATCTTGAAGATATATCTGCCCCACGTTGCTTTGAAATTGAAAGAAAGTTAAAAGAAAAGTGCGATATTCCTGTATTCCACGATGATCAGCACGGAACAGCCGTTATAGTTGCGGCGGCACTTATTAACGCATTAAGAGTTACAAAGAAAAAAATTGAAGATATTAAAATTGTTGTAAACGGTGCAGGCTCTGCCGGAATTGCCATTACAAAACATATGATTAATATCGGTGCTAAAAATATTACTATGGTTGACAAGTGCGGTATTATTTGCGAGGGTATGGAAGAATTAAACAGCGAACAAAAGTATATGGCGACAATTACAAACAAAGAACATAAAAGAGGTAATTTGGCTGATGCTATGAAAGGTGCTGATATGTTCCTTGGAGTATCTGCTCCGAATATTGTTTCTAAAGAAATGGTACAGTCTATGGCTGATAATCCTATAGTATTCGCTATGGCTAACCCAACTCCTGAAATTATGCCTGATTTAGCAAAAGAAGCAGGTGCGGCAGTTGTAGGTACAGGTCGTTCGGACTTCCCTAATCAGATTAATAATGTGCTATGTTTCCCCGGAATGTTTAGGGGCGCACTTGATTGCAGAGCAACTGACATCAACGAGGAAATGAAAATTGCCGCATCATATGCAATTGCTGATTTAGTAACTGATGATATGCTGTCCGCAGATTACATACTTCCTGACGCTACAGATAAGAGAATCGGCAAGGCTGTTGCAGAGGCAGTAATAAAAGCCGCAAGAGAAACAGGCGTAGCAAGAATATAAATCTATAAATATAAAAAGCAGTTCATTTTAACTTGAAATGAACTGCTTTATTTTATTTGCCTAATAATATTTCGTTTGCCGCAAGTAGTACTCCTAACTTGCCTGAGTGGAAGTTAAGTCCGCCCTGCATCCAGACTGCATAAGGTTCTCTTAACGGCGCATCGGCTGAAAGTTCAATAGATGAACCTAAAGTAAAGGCACCTGCAGCCATTATGACTTTATCCTCGTAACCGGGCATATCGTCAGGATATGGAGTTACAAAACTATCTACAGCCGAGCCGCTTTGAATACCTCGACAGAATTGCTCTAACTTTTCAGGAGTTCCTAACTTAATAAGTTGAATAATATCTCCGCGTTTTTCGTTGTATTTAGGAGTAGTATCATAGCCTAAAACTTCAAACAAAGCAGATGCAAACACGGCGGTTTTTAATGCTTCGCAAGATGCGTGTGGAGCATTATATGCACCTAAAAACATTTCTCTAAGCACATTTAACGTACAACCTATTTCCTTGCCTGTTCCCGGAGTTGTAAGCCTGTAGGAACACATTTCTACAAGGTCTTTTCGTCCGGCAATATAACCGCCTGTAGGTGAAATACCGCCACCTGGATTTTTAATCAAGGAGCCTGCAATTAAATCTACTCCAACAGACAATGGCTCTTTCTTTTCTATAAATTCGCCATAGCAGTTATCAAGGAAGATTATAACGTTCTTTGATTTTTTGCGTACAGTTTGTACTATTTTTTCAATATCATCACAGCACAATGAGGGTCGCAGACTGTAACCTCTGGAACGTTGAATATAAATCATTTTGTAACTATCGTCAACTGTTTTTTCAATAGCATCATAATCAACAGTACCGTCAGTCTTTAAATCAACTTCCTCGTATGTAATGCCGAAATCCTTTAGAGAGCCTGAATAATCGCCCTCGATACCGATTACACTTCGTATTGTGTCATAAGGCGTACCGGTTACACAGAGCATTTTATCGTTAGGTCTTAAAACACCGAATAATGCTACAGTAAGGGTATGAGTACCACTTGCAAAACTACTCCTTACCAATGCATCCTCTGCGTCAAACACATAGGCATAAACTTCATCAAGTTTATCTCTGCCCCTGTCATCATATCCGTAACCTGTAGAACCTGCAAAGTGGCTCTCTGAAATTTTAGCATTCTGAAAGGCTTTAATCATCTTCTGTTGATTATATTCCTGTATTCTTTCTATTTCCTCTAAAGTATCCTTGCAGAGTTCCATGGCTTTTTTCTCTGCTTGTAAAATTTCCGAGGAAATGTTAAAAATTGAATTATCCATATTATCATTCCTTTATAGAATATTCAGCCCACATTCCGTAATTTATGAACCCTAAATTATTATAAAACTCGATATTTTCGTTTTTGGCTCTATGTAGATACACGGATTTATTTTCTGTAATAAGTTGATTGCACAAAAATTTAATTAAAAAGGAGCCGTATCCCCTATTTCTTGCTGTAGGAAGTGTAGCCAATGCGCCAAGTACTGCGGAATCCTCGCTTTCTGCAAGGGTCATAATACAGGCGTCAAAATTACCATTAGTTCTTGTACCGATAATGCGTATTGCCTTACTTTTTAATTTATGAGATACATCTAACGCAAAGGATTCATAGGGTGGAACGTTGAAGTTTTCCGATGCGCAGGATTTTATAACGTCATACACTTCTTTTACGGTAGGGCTTTCAACATTATAATTGCCGTCAAGGTTAAACATAGAGTTCTTCTGTAAAATCAAGCCTTCTTTTCTGTTCAACAAGGGTACATCAGGATAATACTTTCCGTCGCATATAATCGAAGTAGCACCTGAAACACGCAAAAAAGAGGATATTTCCTCCATATTGCTGTTTTTGGTAAGTCTGAGTATAAAGACAGTTTCAAGCCTTGCTACTGCGCTGACAGGAACATCATCAACAGTTTGCACCCAATAATCAACAAAAGGAAGTTTCGGACTATAGGTTTTAATAAGCGAGGAAATTCTACAACCGAAAGGGTTGTTTTGACACAAAGGCATAATAGCAGACAAATTATTTTCAATTAATGAAATCATACTCTGCCCTCTGCTAACTGAAAGGCTAAATCCTTTGCAATATTATAAACATTATCAATATCTGACTTTGAAATAAGACTTAACTGTGAGTGCAGGTATCTGCAAGGCATTGAAATTGCAAGGGTTCTGACTCCGCCTCTTGCAGAGTGAATGGCACCGGCATCATTACCGCCGGCAACAGCCCTTTTAAACTGTAACTTATATTTTTTGCTTTCTGCAATTTCTTTGCATTTTTCAATCATCAGTCTGTCATATATAGTTGCTCTGTCCATATAGCCGATGACTGCACCATTTCCTACGTTGCAAACCTGTTTACCGCTTGGAACATCAGGAATATCTGCGGCAGTAGTTGACTCAAGAACTATTGCAAAATCAGGGTTTACAGTATATGAAGCAACCTTTGCACCACGAAGTCCGACTTCCTCCTGAACTACAAAAGTGAAGTGCATATCATAAGGTAAATCCGATTTAATCATTTCAATCATCAGGAAACAGCCTAATCTGTCATCAATAGCCTTTGACATTATTGAATGGCCGTTGTCTGTATAGCAAGAATCAAAATTAATGCAATCGCCGTATGAAACGTATTTCAAAGCGTCTTCCTTATCTTTTGCGCCAATATCAATATACATATCGGAATATTTAGGTATAGTACTACCCTCGTCACCGGTTGAAAGATGAATAGGTTTAACACCAACTACTCCGTTTACTGTATTATTTATTGTCACATTACAGCCCAATACAACACGTCTGTCAATTCCGCCCACTTCATCAAATTTTATAAATCCGTCGGAAGTAATATAGGTAACAATAAAACCTACTTCATCCATATGAGCGGAAATTAGAACTTTTTTCTTTGGAGTATTTTTACCTTTTTTAAATACGATTAAATTTCCTAAATTATCTACGGTAATATCGGTTGCGTTGTCTTTAATTTCATCAATTATTATTTCTCTTACAGAATTTTCGCAACCTGAAATTCCGTTAGCAGAGCATAGTTTCTTTAGAAGTGTTAAGTTTTCCATTTAAACACCTCCTGAAATTATATAGTTATAAATTAACTTTGCTGTATTTTCAACATCCTCTATATTAACAATTTCAACTTGTGTGTGCATATTACGTTGAGGAATAGACAAAACGGCAGTTTTTACACCGCTTTTTGATACGGAAATATGGTCTGCGTTAGTACCTGTTCTGCCACCGCAAACTTCAATTTGCACAGGGATATTGTTTTTATGGGCAATTTCCTTTAATGTATTTGTTAGTTCTCGGTCTAAAGTGGGAGAATAACACAGCATAGGTCCTTTTCCAAGTTCAATGTTTGCATAACTGTCACTTATTCCAATTTGATTGGCAAAACTTACGTCAACACAAATGGACTTATCAGGGTCAATTTCAAAAGATTTGGTTTTTGCGCCTGTACCAAAAGTTTCCTCCTGACAGGACAAAAGGATAACAACCTTATAACTCAAATCTGTCTTTGAAATTAGTTCGCAGACTTTAATCAAAGCGGCTACTCCTGCTCTGTTATCAAGGGCTACGGAAGTGATATTGTTATTTAGCAAAGTTTTGGGATTATTTTTAAATGATACTATATCCCCAACAGAAATACTTTCTTTAACAATATCAACAGGCAATCCAACATCTACCCGGATTTTATCTATTTCTAAGGCTTTATCCTCATTACCGTCGGATAAATGTGGAGGCATACAGCAAATTACACCTTCATATACTTCTTTTCCAAACACCTTAACAGGTGAGCCCGGTAAAGTACGGCAATCTATTCCACCGCATTTATCCACCTTTAGAAAGCCGTTATCATCTATATCGGTGACTATAAGTCCAATTTGGTCAATATGAGCGTCAAGGAGTAATGTTTTATCTGCATTTTTATTGCCTAACACAGCCATAACATTGTTATTATAGTCTTTTTTTACATCGGCATATTGCGACAGTAATTCTAAACACTTATCGGCAATATTATTTTCCTTGCCTGATATTCCGTCACAATTACATAGTTCAAATAATAAATCTTTCATATATTTCCTTATAGTTCATTTACAATTTTTTTGAAGTGATTTCCACGTTCCATAAAGTTTTTATACAGTCCGAAACTTGCACTTGCAGGTGATAATGAAACAATATCGCCCTTTTGAGCGTATTTTCTTGCAGTATCTACCGCTTCCTCCATATTATTAACGTCAACAATAATCGGATTGTTCTCTGTATAGTTCTTGGATTTAACTACTGCATTTTTGATTAGAGGAGCAGTATCACCCATTAAAATCAGCACTTTAACTTTATCGCAGATTACAGGGCCTAAATTATCATATGGTATATGCTTATCATAACCACCTGCGATAATAATAATCTTTTCCTCATATAAAGATAATGTACCCAAAGCAGTACGAGTAGGACTTGATGCGATTGAATCGTTAAAATACTTTACGCCGTCAATCTCTCTTACAAATTCTGCCCTATGCTCAACTCCGCCGAATTCTTTGGCAACCTTTACAATATTTTCAACGTCAACAATGCCCCAAACAGCGGAAATAGCCGCAAGGTAATTTTCCACGTTGTGCATACCCGGAATTTTTATATCCTTATAATTAATAATCTCTGTCTTTATTCCGTAATCATTGTAAACTATCATATCGCCGTCAAGATATGCGCCGTTTTCAACTGTTGTTCTGCGAGTGAATTTGCGAATCTGTCCTCTTACTTCATCAGCAAAACTATTTGAAATTTCATTATCCAAGTTCAATACCGCTTTACCAAATGCATTTTGGTGCAGAATTATGTTCTTTTTAGAGTTTACATATTCCTCCATATCCTTGTGGATATCAAGGTGATTTGGTGCAAGGTTAGTTACTACCGCAATATCAGGGCTTTTTCTCATTGAAATAAGTTGAAAACTTGAAAGTTCAACTACCGCATAATCTTCATCGTCAATCTGTTCAATTATCGGCAAAAGCGGAGTTCCTATATTACCCCCAAGGTGTACAGTTTTACCTGCACTTTTAAGAAATTCGGCAATAATGGAAGTTGTAGTAGTTTTTCCGTCAGAACCTGTAACTGCTATGGTTTTGCAGGGGCATAAATCAAAGAATACTTCCATTTCAGAAGTTACAACAACGCCCTTTTTCTTTAATCTTTCAAGTTCAGGTCTGTAAAAAGGAGTGCCGGGACTTCTGAATAAAATATCAGTATCTATATTATTAAGATAATCATCACCTAAAATCAAGTTTGCACCGGCATTTTTTGCACGGATACCATTTTCCCCTAATTCTTCAAAAGTCTTTTTGTCACAGGCAGATACAACAGCGCCTTTTTTAGCAAACAATTCTATCAAAGGGAGATTGCTTGTACCTATACCTACAAAACAAACTCTCTTTCCTTTTATGCTTTCAAAAAATCTATCTACTTTACTATTCATTTGTTAAAGCACCTCTTGGATAAATATTCTAAAATATAATTATACTTAATTTTTCAGGAAATATCAACTAAATAAATATTACAAAATTAAATCAAAAAAATACGGTGATGCTTTGCACATCACCGAAAATTTAGTTTTCACGTCCGAGTAAATAATCTACGGAAACTTCAAGTATATCAGCCAGAGCAACAAGTTCCACATCAGTTACAAATCTAATTTGCCCCTCCAGTTTTGATAAACCTGACGCATTCATATCCACTCCGTTTACCTGTAATTGGGCAAGAAGTTCTTTTTGCTTCATACCCTTTTTCTTTCTAACGGTTTCTACCCTGTTACCTATTAAATTGCGGTCGCCTAATTCTTGTTTACGTAATCTCATTTCCTACTCCTATTTTTTATTTCTATAAAATAATTCTTTAAAAACATTGTAAATGTATTATAATACTAATTTAGAAAAAAAACAAGTACTTTTTGTAAATAAATTTAAAAAAATGAAATTTATTGCCGTATAATATTACAAACAGGTAACAAAACTACAACATATTGTGGTTTTTTGTGTAATAAAAGAAAAAGCAGACAATTAAGTCTGCTTTAAATTAATGTTGATAGTACTGTGATTAGATATCAAAAGTTCCGTTTTCGATATCCGAAAGCATTTGTACACGTCTTGTGTGACGTTCCTCATCAGAAGAAAATGGAGTGTTGAGGAAAATGTCGGCAAATTTTACTGCGTCTGCTTCGGAAGTTACTCTGCCGCCCATACAAAGAATATTTGCGTTATTGTGACGTCGTGTCATTTCAGCACCGAATTCATTACTTACAACAGCGGCTCTTATACCCTTAACCTTATTAGCGGCAATAGAAATGCCTATTCCTGTTCCGCAACATAGGATTCCTGACTCAAATTCACCATTTGCAACAGCAGTTGCTACAGGATATGCTATTGTAGGATAATCTACACTGTCCTCGGTATAACAGCCAAAATCTTTGTATTCAATATTATTTTCCTCTAAATACTTAATAATAGCGGTTTTTAAATTTAATCCACCATGGTCACAACCTAATGCTATCATTTCTCATTCTCCAATCTCTTTTTTAATTCTCTCTGCGCCTGAGGAAGTCTTAAATATGTGGGCATTATTTTTTCGGCAGACACAGTTTCTTTATTAAATGCTGCAAATGCTACACCAACAGCATTCTGATATCTTATGTTTTCAGGTGCAAGATAAATATTATCATATTTATTTCCAAAGGTTTCATAGCACAGTTGAGCTCCGTCACCGATTAGAATAACCTTTTGGTTGTATTCCTTTAGTTCATTTTCAAGGTCAATTATTGAAACAGCCCTGTCCTCACAGAGTCGCTCTATTTCGCCGTTTTTGAACTTAAACAACCCATTATAAACCTGATTACACCTTGCATCCATAACAGATGCAATAATACAATCATTCTCCATATAATTATACGCCATTGACTCTAAAGTAGAAACAGCAATACAGGGTAAACTAAGCGGCATAGCGATACCTTTTACCACAGAAACGCCTATTCTCACTCCGGTAAATGATCCGGGACCAACGGAAACAGCCAAAGCGTCAACGTCATTAATGGTTAAATTGGTATTGCTTAACAGTTGTTCAGTCATTGGAACAAGGGTCTGGCTGTGAGTTATATTGGTGTTTATAAAGGAACTGCCGATAATTTTATTATCTTCAACTATTGCAACTGACGCACTTTTTGCGCTGGAATCAAATGATAATATTCTCAATATCTAAACCTTCTATTTCGATAATTCTTTCGTTTTCATTATTGCTGTGGGAGATTTTTATTTTAATATAATCATCAGGTAGAGCCTCTTCTATATTTTCGCTCCACTCGATTATTAAAATTCCGTTTCCGATATAATCAAAAAAACCGATTGAGTACAAATCATCCCAACTGCTAATTCTATACATATCAAAGTGATATACAGGAAATTTTCCGCTGTATTCATTTACTATGGAAAAAGTGGGACTTGAAACACAATCCTCATCAGTTAAACCGGACACTATTCCTCTTGTAAAGGCTGTTTTTCCTGCTCCCAATCCTCCCTCGTAGGCAATGACCTCATTACCTACGAGATAGGAACTGATAATTTTCCCGATTTTTTCTGTATCTTCAACAGACTTGGATATAAATTTAGTCATCAGAACAATCCTATAATTTTACCGTCGTCTGCAACGTCAATACCCTCGGCAGCCGGTTTTTTCGGTAGTCCGGGCATTGTCATAATATCACCTGTATATACAACTACAAATCCTGCGCCATTAGATAGCGATACGTTTCTGACAGTAATTGTAAAGTCCTTTGGAGCGCCCAAAAGTTGAGGGTTGTCAGATAATGAATACTGGGTTTTTGCAATACAAACAGGTAGTTTATCGGCACCTAAAGCCTCAACCTCTTTGATTGACTTCTCGGCTGCATTTGTAAATACAACGTCCTTTGCACCGTAAATTTTCTGCGCGATTGCTGTGATTTTTTCTTTAATTGATAAATCAAGGGAATAAATCGGAGCAAAGTCTGAAGGCTTTTCAACAGCCTCGCAAACCTTTTTAGCAAGTTCTACACCACCGTTACCGCCGTTTGCAAATACGTCGGATAGTGCAAAATCCGCACCTTTTTCTGTGCAATACTGCTTAATGTAGTCAAGTTCTTCCTGTGAATCCGTTAAGAATCTGTTGATTGCAACTACAACAGGAACGTTATATTTTCTCATATTTTCAATATGAACACCTAAGTTGCAAATACCCTTTTTAAGTGCCTCAAGATTAACTTCTGCACATTCAGCCTTTGAAATTCCTGCATTGTATTTTAATGCTCTGCAAGTAGCAACTACAACGATTGCGTTTGGCTTTAAACCTGCATATCTGCACTTAATGTCAAGGAATTTTTCTGCACCTAAATCAGAGCCGAATCCAGCCTCGGTGATACAGTAATCTCCTAATTTTAATGCAAGTTTAGTCGCTCTTACGGAGTTACAACCATGAGCAATATTAGCAAAAGGTCCGCCGTGCATTACAGCAGGAGTACCCTCTAAAGTCTGAACAAGGTTAGGTTTAATTGCGTCTTTTAACAGCGCAGTCATAGCACCGTCAGCCTTTAAATCACGAGCATAAACAGGCTCACCTTGATAATTGTAGGCAACTAAAATTCTGCCCAGTCTTTCCTTTAAATCGTCAACATCATTAGCAAGGCACAAAATAGCCATTACCTCTGACGCAACAGTGATGATAAAGTGGTCTTCTCTCGGTACGCCGTTTACTTTACCGCCTAAACCTACAATAACATTTCTCAATGCTCTGTCATTCATATCAAGACATCTCTTAATAAGAATACGACGAGGGTCAATTCCTAAATCGTTGCCCTGCTGCATATGGTTATCAAGCATAGCGCAGCAGAGGTTATTAGCAGAAGTGATAGCGTGCATATCTCCTGTAAAATGCAGGTTAATATCCTCCATAGGTAATACCTGAGCATATCCGCCGCCGGCTGCTCCGCCCTTAATACCAAATACAGGGCCTAAAGACGGTTCTCTTAAAGCGATAACAGCATTTTTACCGATTTTAGCCATAGCCTGTCCCAAACCTGCGGTGGTTGTAGTTTTACCCTCACCGGCAGGAGTTGGGTTAATAGCAGTAACTAAAATAAGTTTGCCGTCAGGTTTATCGGCTAATCTTTCCATAAGGCTGTCAGATAACTTAGCCTTATATCTGCCGTATGGCTCTAACTCCTCCTCTTTGATTCCTAAGTTGTTTGCAATTTCTGTAATAGGCAATAATTTCGCCTGTTGTGCAATTTCAATATCAGATAACATATTGAAACACACCTCCATAATAATTCATTCGTGGTTATATAATATCATAAATGACGTATGTATATTTTCTGTTTTGAAAAAATACTTGATATTATAGGAAAATTTTTATATAATTAATCAAACTTAAAAATTATCATACTTTCAGAAAGGTATATAATGAGTAAAATAATAGATAATATTGCTATGTATTTTAAGAAAACAGACGTTGTAATTTGGCTGTTATCCATTGTAGCAATAGGTTATAGTCTTTTGTTGATTAGTGATATGCAAAGAGCCGGTAACTATAATTATATGTTTACTCAGGTTATCGCAATTATAATCGGATATATAACGGCAATTATGATTTCATTAATCAACTACAATTTCATAGTAAAATTATGGTGGGTCTTTGGGTTTATCGGTTTATTATTATCAGGACTTGTATTTTTGTTTGGAGTTCAGGTAACAGGCACTGATGATACTGCGTGGATTCAGTTGCCGGGAGGATTTTCATTTCAACCCTCGGAATTTATAAAAATATGTTTTATCATTACATTTACAAAACATCTGAGCATATTAATTGAAAACGATAAGTTAAAATCCTTATTCGGTGTAGTAACTTTGTGTATTCACGCAATAATTCCGATGGCTATAATTCACAAACAGGGCGATGACGGTGCTGTACTGATTTTCCTGTTTATTGCATTGATTATGTCTTTCCTTGCAGGAGTTGAGGGAAAATACTTTGCCGTTTTAGGTGGATTGATTGCAGTAGGATTGCCCCTTGTTTGGAATTTCTTTTTGAATAATGAACACAGAAACCGCATTCTTGCACTATTTGACCTTGACGGAAACGCTATGACCAATTACGGATGGCAACAATATCAGGGAAAGGTATCAATAGCGTCAGGAAAACTGACAGGAAGCGGATTATACAACGGAACAAGAGTAGGCCACGGAATTGTACCTGAACAGGAAAATGACTTTATCTTTACTGTAGCAGGAGAAGAATTCGGATTTATTGGGTGTATAATATTACTGCTGATATTATTATTTATTTGCTTGAGAATATTGAATAAAGGCAAAACTGCACTTGACTTAAAAGGCTCTTTTATATGCTACGGAGTATTTGCACTAATCACATCGCAGACGGTTGTTAATATAGGTATGGTGTTAGGTGTAATTCCTGTTATCGGTATTACTCTCCCCTTTTTCAGCGCCGGCGGTACTTCGGTAATGAGCGTATTAATATGTATCGGTTTAGTTCAATCGGTAATGAAACATCAGGAAAAAGATATTAACAGCGCTAAAATAAGAATCGGAAGTTTAAGCAGAAATAAAATATAGGCAACGTGACGTTGCATCCGATTCGAGCAGATAGGTTTTATATAGTAATAAAACATATTTGCCCGACCGTTATGTTCAGCAAATTCTAATCGTCATATACGTGGCGTTTCATCCGATTCGAGTATATAGGTTATATATAGTAGAAATATTTATCGCCCGACCGTTATGTTACGTAAATTCTAATTGCCGTTTACGTGACGTTTCATCCAATCAAATACTATCACAACAAAAAGGCTGTTCGCATAAGGAACAGCCTTTACTTTATATTCTTGTTACAATAACATTCGCCTTGTATTCACCATAAGCCCAACAGGACTTTGAACCGTTGATTTTAACCTTAACAGGCAGAGAAATTGATCCGGTTATATCTTCGATATTGGAAGCATCGATTACACAAACAACATTATTTCCGTTAATTTTTTGCAATTCGTATTTACTTCCTTTTAACTTAACTTCAATAGAATCTGTAGTTATTTGAGAAGTAAAGCCGTTATTCAAACCTGAAACTACCAAATTTGAAGTATTAACTTTCTTTGTTTCAAAAGAACTTAAATCAATTTCAACACTTGCAGTATTGTTATCATTTAGATTTATGCAATTATCAGGTAACACAATGTCCAAATCGCGGTTAATCTCTTTATTATCAAGTGACAGGAAATCTATCGGTTCAGTCTTAACGTATTCTGTTTTGTTAAGCACATCTTCCGGACCGGAAATCATTACGGAACTCGGTGAGATAGAAATCAAGGAGTCAATATCAAGTTCACTTGGTTTATTCTCAAAGTCAAGTTTAACGGGTACTTCTTTAACAGGATTCACGGAAAAGGCAACAGTAATTTTATCGTGGCTTAATGTAAAGAAGTTATCTGTAAGTTCAGCACCGTTAACATCATAGAGTTTAACGTCACATTCAAGTTCGGTATCTTCTTTAAGAGTACCGCCGATAGTTCCCTCAATTCCAACCGAGGCAATTTTTGAAATTTCCGTTTGAGGACCTTCAACCTTAATCTTGCTATAAGACAATGTCACATCTGCGTGATAACCCTCGGCAACACTATAGTTTACTTTGTTTTCTACTTCAAAATTTGACTTTCGCATATAGTCAACAAATACTGTAATAACCGAAGGAGATACAGGAGAAATAATCTCAAAATTATCATTTGGGTTCAATTTTCTTGCAGTTAAGGACAAAGGATATGTGCCTGAGGAAGTAATTGTACCTGCCGTTGGCGCAGAAATAATAATATCGCTTGTATTTATTGAGCCTAACGCAACCCTGTTACCGTCAACAGTTACGGAAGCACTCTGGTCTAAACCGCTGAAAATATGCAATCCGTTATTTTCTGCTTCTTCAGATAGGGTAACATCTATAGGAATATTTGCAATCGTAGCGGTTGCGTGGTTATCGCTGCTTAAACTCATATTTACCCAAATAGTAACGGAGATAAGCACAGACAGTACTAAAACAAATTTACTGTTGCTAAACAACTTTCTCATACTAAACTTACTTTTCATCTTTCTTCCCCTTTCTCTTTGAGGAGAATTTAGATGTATTCTTTACATATATCTTGGTACCGTCAAGCAGCAAATCCTCAAGTCTTGCCACCAAGGTTTCTCTGTCTAAAAATCTTTGAAGTTTGCCGTTGACTGCAATAGAAATTGCACCTGTTTCCTCGCTGACAACTACGATAACAGCGTCGGAAACCTCGCTCATACCTAAAGCGGCTCTGTGACGTGTACCCAGATTAATATCAACATCTTTATTATCGGTTAGCGGTAAAATACAACCTGACGCATAAATATATCCGTCTCTGACAATAGTTGCTCCGTCATGGAGTGGAGCCTTATTAAAGAATATATTTCCAAGCAGCGCAACTGAAGTCTCTGCATTTAATACAGTACCTGACGCAGCAATATCGGACAACTTGACCTTGTTTTCAAAAACAATTAATGCGCCTGTTTTTGATGAAGAGAACAAGGTTGCAACGTCTGCTACATCTATGATTGATTTCTTAACAATCTTTACGTCTTCATCGGTTTTCTCACTGCTGAATAAAAAGGAAAAGTGCTTTCTTATAAAGTTATTTTGTCCGATTCTTTCTAATGCTTTTCTAATTTCCGGCTGGAAAATCACGGCAATTATTATTACCGCAAACTCAAAGAATAGCCTCATAAGAGAAGTCAGCATTGTAAATCCGAATATATTGGCAGTGATATATAGGATAAATAGTATAACAACACCCTTTAACAGTTGTTCTGCACGAGTTTCCCTTATCAACTTGAACACACTGAAAATGATAAAAGTGATTACAAGAATATCTATAATATCTTTAATCTGTATTGTATTAAATACAGAAATAACATCACTAAACCATTGGGTTATTATGTGCATAATACTACCTCCTGTTATAATTCATTTAAAACATTATAACATAAAGAGAAGTATTATTCAAGAACTAAATAATTTTATATATTGCTGAAATCAACGCATTTACATCATAATTTGTAGTAAACACAGACGGTACAATTCGAACTGTACCGATATCTAAAGTGCCTATGCTTTTATGAGCAAGAGGCGCACAATGCAATCCTGCACGTACGGCAATATTGTATTTACTGCTCAATACCTCTGCAACTTCCTCGCTGTTTTTACCTTTTACGTTAAAAGAAAGCACAGGCACGTAATAATCTATATTCGGTCTTTGAGTGTATAACACAATATTTCTCATTGATTCTAATTTATCGTGAATACGGGAAAGAATATCAATTTCTTTCTTATAAATTCTCATTTGGCCGTAGGAGTTGATAAACTTTATCCCCTCGCCCATTCCGATAATTCCGCTGAAATTATTTGTACCGCTTTCGAATTTATCAGGTAAAATAAGCGGTTGTTTATATTCAACGGAATTACTGCCTGTACCACCCTCAACAAGGCTTTCAGGTATCACATCACAGTTAATGATTAGCGCTCCTACACCCATAGGACCGTACAGACCTTTATGACCTGAAATGCACAAATAATCTATAGATGAGTCGGATAGATTAATTGGAACTGCTCCTGCCGATTGAGCAGCATCAACACAGCATAAAATGTTGTACTGATGACACATAGAGCATATTCGTTCTATGGGCAACTTTATTCCCACTACATTTGAAGCATATGTGCATACCAAAAGTTTTGTATTTTCGTTAATGGCATTCCTGAAGTGTGACAAGGTAGCCTCATTGTCGCCCTCTACAACTTCTGCAACAGAGTAGGATACTCCCTTTTCTTTAAGTTTTTCCAAAGGTCGCAAAACAGCATTATGCTCCAAAGATGAAATTATCACGTGGTCACCGGATTTCAGCAATCCTTTAATTACAGTATTAATTGCAGTTGTGCAATTAAGGGAAAATATTACATTTTCAGGATTCTTTGCACCGAAAAAATCCGCTGTAATTTTCCTTGCGTTATATACCATTTCTGAGGATTTTATTGCAAGTTTATGACCGCCTCGCCCAGGATTTGCGCCATATCTTTTATTTGCTGTATTTATAGAATTGATAACTGAAATGGGCTTTGGAAAGGTAGTTGCGCCGTTATCAAAGTATATCATAATTCCTCCCCTACAGTATGTCCCACAGGAAAAATCCCGTATTCACCTAAAACCGATATTGCCTGTTGAGTTTTATAAGGAACATATAATCCGTAACCGCAGGAAAATTTTTCCTTTGTAGGGGGAGTACGTTTTATTGTTGAGTTTATTCTGTGTCTTTGTAATATTTCTTTTGACTTCATTGCCTCTGTAATTGAGGCTAATCTGATTAAATTGTCCATATTTTTTCACCCCATTTTATTATCATAATATGAAAATAAATAGCATATGTGAAAAAAGAGCCGGTGTTTTACCGACTCTTTAAAATAATCACTTAAATTTTTCCGAAAGCATATCGCTCATATTATACATTCCGGCTGATTTATCATAGAGATAAACAGCGGCATTCAATGAACCTGTTGCAAACAATGCCTTTGACTGTGCTTGGTGTGAAATTGTAACAACCTCATTATTTCCGGCAAATATTACATCGTGTTCGCCAACGATTGTACCGCCACGAATTGAGTGGATACCGATTTCGTTTTTACTGCGTTTTTTACGGTAACTGTGACGGTCATACACATACTGTGGCTCTTTTTCCAATTCCTGTGAAATTCCGTCAGCAATCATTAAAGCAGTACCTGACGGAGCGTCAACCTTTAAGTTATGGTGTTTTTCCACAACCTCAATATCAAAATCGTTACCTAATATTTTAGTTGCCTGTTTTGCAAGTTCAATAAGCAGATTTACACCTAAAGACATATTGCCTGAATAGAAAATCGCAATTTTTTCAGAGGCATTTTTTATTTTCTCAACTTGTTCTTTTGAATAACCTGTTGTGCAGATTACGGCAGGAACATTATATTTTGCGGCATATGACAGTAAATCGTCTAAAGTAGCAGGGTTAGAAAAATCCACAATTACGTCATATCTTGTATCAATTTCCGCAAAAGACTTTACTGTCGGAAAATCATATGAATTTTCACCGAAAGCATCCACACCGCAGGCGATTTTGCACTGATTATTATTCTGTGCGGCATCAACAATGTAATGGCCCATTTTTCCGTTACATCCGCATAATACTATATTTACCATTTTACATTCCCCTTATTTTGTAATAAAAGAGGCGTACTTTGTACGCCTCTGAATTATTTACTATACTTGTCAGTAAGATTATACTTTGTGAGGCAATCTTTTAAATTATGGTAGCCCTGTGTGCTCATTGGAACAAGAGGCATTCTGCACTCACCTGCGTCAAATCCGATTAAATTCATAGCAGTCTTAACCGGAATTGGGTTTACGTCGCTGAACATAATGTTCATCAATTCCAAATAATGGAAGTGAAGTTTTTGTGCTTCAGCGAAGTCGTTGTTTAAACAATATGCACAAATATCGTGCATTTCCTTTGGACAGAAGTTTGCAAATACAGAAATTACACCTAATGCGCCTAAAGACATAAACGGCACAGTCTGGTCGTCATTACCGGAATATACATCAAGATTATCTCCGCAAAGTGAACGGATTAATGCAACCTGTGAAATATCTCCACTTGCTTCCTTTGTAGCAACAATATTCGGATGCTTACATAATTCGGCATAAGTTGAAGGCTTGATGTTGCAACCTGTACGTGAAGGAACATTATAAAGAATGATAGGAATATTAACGGAGTCGGCAATCATTGTGAAATGCTTGATAAGTCCGTCCTGTGAAGTCTTGTTGTAATAAGGAGTAACGCACAGTAAAGCGTCAACACCGGACTTCTCGGCAGACTTTGACAGTTCTATTGCTGTCATAGTATCGTTACTACCTGTACCGCCGATTACGGGAATGCGGTGGTTTACCTTTTCCGCAACGAACTTCAGCACATTACAATGCTCTTCTTCGGATAATGTTGCAGCCTCGCCTGTAGTACCACAAGCGATAATTGCGTCAGTACCGTTAGAAATATGAAATTCAATAATTTGTTCTAATACTTCGTAATTAACAGTTAAGTCAGAATTCATTGGTGTGATTAACGCAACACCTGAACCTGTAAAAATAGGATTAGACATATTTACCTCCAATTAGTCCATATATCCTTCTGCACACAACAGTTCAGCCAAAAGTACTGCTCCACCTGCTGCGCCACGAAGAGTATTATGGGACATACATACAAATTTTAAATCATACTGTGTATCTTCTCTTAATCTGCCTACAGAAATCGCCATACCACCCTCAAGTGTTCTTGATGATTTAATCTGTGGCTGATCAGGTTCTGTAAAGTAATGTAAAAACTGCTTTGGTGCGCTTGGTAAATCAAGTTCCTGTGCTCTGCCTTTGTAGTTTTCCCAAGTTTTGATTATTGTATCGATAGCCGGTACTTCATCCTTAAATGACATAAATACTGCGGCTGTGTGTCCGTCAGATACAGGAACACGCAAACATTGAGAAGTGATAGCAATATCGTTATTGTTTACGATTTCACCGTTTTCAACCTTACCCCAAATCTTAAGCGGCTCTTTCTCGGATTTTTCTTCCTCACCGCCAATGTATGGAATTAGGTTATCAACCATTTCAGGCCAAGTTTCAAAAGTTTTACCTGCTCCTGAAATAGCCTGATAAGTACAAGCCAAAACTTTATTTACACCCAACTCTTTTAAAGGATGAATAGCAGGAACGTAACTTTGCAGAGAGCAGTTGGATTTTACAGCAACAAAACCTCGTTTTGTACCAAGACGTTTTCGCTGTGACTCGATAACTTTAATGTGGTCTGCATTAATCTCCGGAATTACCATAGGAACGTCCGGTGTAAATCTATGTGCAGAGTTATTTGATACGATAGGACATTCAGCCTTTGCGTATGCTTCCTCTAATGCACGAATTTCATCTTTCGGCATATTTACGGCACAGAAGCAGAAATCTACGTTTGAAGCAACTTCTTCAATGTTTGCAGCGTCAAGAATTACCATATCCTTTACCTGTTCAGGCATAGGCTCGTCAAGTAACCAGCGGTTTTCCATAAGTTCGCCGTATCTTTTACCTGCACTTCTGCTACTTGCAGCTAATGTAGTAATGTTAAACCAAGGATGATTATTAAGTAATAATAAAAATCTTTGTCCAACCATACCTGTTGCACCGATAATACCTACGTTATATTTTTTCATAACACTCTATCCCCCAATAAAATTTTAAAAATTTATTGTATCTTTATTAAAAATAAGATATTATATATAGTGGATTGCAAAAATTGATAATCCACATTATCTTATAATATACCATTATACTGAATTAATGTCAATTATTTAACGAAAAATAATAGTAATTTTTAAAGGATGTTACATATGAAAACAAGCGACTTTTATTATGATTTACCTGAGGGGCTTATAGCACAAACTCCAATAGAGCCGAGAGATCATTCCAGACTTCTTGTTATGAATAAGGTAAGCGGTGAAATTGAACATAAGCATTTTTATGATATATTAGATTACCTTAATGAGGGCGATTGCCTTATAGTAAACGATTCACGAGTGTTACCTGCAAGGATTTTCGGTACTAAAGATGAAACCGGTGCAAACGTAGAATTTTTATTATTAAAGCAGATTGAAAATAATAAATGGGAAACTCTGTGCAAACCCGGTAAAAAGGCTAAAATCGGCACCAAGTTCAATTTTGGTGACGGTATTATGACAGGTACTGTTGTTGATATTACAGAGGAAGGAAACAGAATTGTTGATTTTCAATGTGAGGATAATTTTTATGCAACATTGGATAAAATCGGACAAATGCCTCTTCCCCCTTATATTACCGAAAAATTGCAAGACAAGGAAAGATATCAAACAGTCTATTCTCACGAATTAGGGTCAGCAGCCGCACCCACAGCCGGACTGCACTTTACCAAAGAATTAATGAAAAAGATTGAGGATAAGGGAATAAAAATCGGATATATAACCTTGCACGTTGGTTTAGGTACTTTCCGTCCTGTTAAGGTTGATGATGTAAACAATCACAAAATGCACAGCGAACACTATGAAGTTCCGAAAGATACCGCAACGTTAATAAAAGAAACAAAAGCAAAAGGCGGCAGAGTGATTGCTGTGGGAACTACATCTTGCAGAACTTTGGAGAGTGTAGCAAGTGAACATGGTGAAGTAAAAGCCTGTGAGGGATGGACAGATATTTTTATTTATCCGGGTTATAAATTCAAGGTGTTAGACGGACTTATAACAAATTTTCACTTGCCTGAAAGCACATTGATTATGCTTGTATCTGCTTTTGCAGGATATGAAAACGTAATGAATACATATAAGGTTGCCGTGGAGGAAAAATACAGATTTTTCTCCTTTGGCGACGCTATGTTAATAATATAGGAGTAACATATGTTTAAAGTAATTAAAAAGGAAAAGAATGCAAGACGTGGAGTAATAAATACCGTTCACGGTACTGTGCAGACGCCGGCATTTATGAATGTGGCAACCTGCGGTGCGATTAAGGGAGCGTTGTCGGCTTTAGATTTAAAAGACGTTAACTGTCAGATTATGTTAAGCAATACTTATCATCTCCACTTAAGACCCGGTGACGAGAATGTTAAGAAATTAGGGGGACTCCATAAATTTGCAAAATGGAACGGTCCTATTCTTACGGACAGCGGTGGTTTTCAGATATTTTCACTTGCAAAGTTAAGGAATATTAAAGAGGAAGGGGTTTATTTTAATTCCCACATTGACGGCAGAAAAATATTTATGAGCCCTGAAATAAGTATGCAAATTCAATCTAATTTAGGCTCTACAATCGCTATGGCATTTGACGAATGTATAGAAAACCCCTCTCCCTATGATTATACAAAGGATTCCATAAAGAGAACTACACGTTGGCTAGAAAGATGTAAAAAGGAAATGGAAAGGCTTAACAGTCTTGAAGACACTATTAATAAAGAGCAAAAATTGTTCGGAATTAACCAAGGCGGTATTTTTAAGGATTTAAGAGTTGAGCATAT
>JAQXSC010000028.1 GCA_029218825.1 Oscillospiraceae bacterium
TTGTGCGATAATTTATAAATATAAAAAAATAAGAGAGTAGGCAATTCTACTCTCTTTTTGGTGCGGGCGACAGGACTTGAACCTGCACATCGGTTGACACTAGAACCTAAATCTAGCGCGTCTGCCAATTCCGCCACACCCGCATATTCGGTTTGCTTTTTTAACGCAAGTAGTATTATACATCACGCGATTACTTTTGTCAATAAAAATTTATCCAAAAGGCTAAATTATTTCCGCTAAATGGTAATTGTCAATTTGCTTGGTCAAAATACACAATAAATTGAGGTTAAATTTGTGTATAAATACAAGTAAATAATCCTTGCAACACACAATATATTGTGGTATTATATTCATACACCACTAAATGGTGCATTTATTTTACGGTATATGAAAATTTTTAATTTAAAATTTGAAATTGGAAGGAGAAAATTATGGAGATTAAAGTAATCGGCGGAACATTATCCCAAAAAGAAATTAACACATACGTAATGCAATTAAAAGAGGCTAATCCTGATAAGGAATTTAAAACATTTGAATTTACAGTTGACGGTGATTATGTTGACGTAAATTATACTTATGACGCAGTTCCTTTTGAGAGAATCAGAAGAATCACAGGTTACCTTGTAGGTACTCTTGATCGCTTCAATAATGCAAAGCGTGCAGAGGTTGAGGATAGAGTAAAGCACGGCATCAGTGATTGCAGTTGCTCTCTTGAAGAAATCGCTTAAGGTTAATTTTAGACACCACGGCTTGGCTGTGGTGTTATTTTTTTATGATTATTACTCTTTAATGAAAAAACAAGTGGCTTGAAATACAACCACTTGTTTTTGTTAATAATTATTTACGCAATAAAAGTCCCTTGTCCAAATCCTCTTTGGCTTGTGCTTTTATTTTGAAATGTTGCTTTTTGCCTGTAGCAGTTCTGGGGATATCATCGGTCAGTCTGAAATAACGTGGAACCTGATACTTGGACAGGTTCGGACTGTTTTTGCAAAATTCCAACACTTCCGCAACAGTTAGACTGTCGTCAGCCGGTATAACATAAGCAACAACAGCCTCACCTCGTGTTTTGTCAGGAACAGAAGTAACTATACACTCCTTAACTTTGTCAAAGGAGTTGATAGCCTCCTCGATTCGTGCCGGATAAATATTTTCGCCTTTGCTGATAATCATATCATCTTTTCTGCCTGCAACGGTAACAAAGTGGTTTTTATCCCAGGTTCCTACATCGCCTGTGTACATCCAGCCTTTGTAGAACTTTTCCTTTGTAGTCTTTTCATTATTAATATAGCAATAGGTTGTTTTCGCAGGACTTTTGATTATGATTTCACCTTCGGCAACATTATCGTTTGGTACTGTTTCATCAGGCTCGGCTTTTCTGTCCTCAAAAATCTTAACAATTCTGACTTCGTCATCTGTGCAACTTCTGCCTGCTGTTCCTGCCATTTCAGGCAAATCCGCAGGTCTTAAAAATGTATTCCAGAAAGATTCGGTTGTGCCGTAGCCGTTGAAAATATTAGGTGTAAGCACCTGCTGAAAACGGATGCACTCCTGCTTTTCAAGAGGACTGCCCATTGTGATAATGCCCTTTAGTGATGAAATATCTTTCTTTTGCTTTTCCTGTTTTGTAGCAAGAAGTCCTAAAACAGAGGGAACGCCGATTAGGAAAGTGATATCATATTTTTCAACATAATCAAGACAGGTTTTTGGTTGGAAATCCCTCATAATTATTATTCTGCCACCGGCGTACAGGGTAGGGGTGATACCGCCGGAATGAATACCTCCGCGGTGAAACCAAGGGGTCATATTCATAGTGGTATCATATGGGGATAGTGGGAAGTGCATCATAACATCGTGAGCAGAAAGCACTTCGTTAATATTGTTAAGAGGTACGCCCTTTGGAGTTCCTGTTGTGCCTGAAGTCTGAAGTCTTAACACCTCGTCATAAATGTGGGGTTTAAAGGAAAGTTCAGGGTTGTCCTCGCCAAAACCTTTTACATAATCCTCGTATAAAATATGCCCTTCAGGAACAGCGTCACACTTGCCCAAGAAGTCAGCCATAATTACAACGTCAGGCTTGTGCTGTGAAATTTCAAGAGCCTTTACGGCAGTTTCAACAATAGCACTGTCATACACGTATATTTTAGGTTTGTTGTGATTAATAATCTCTGCTGTTTCTCCCGGAGAAAGGTTGAAGTTAGCAGGGTTTGAAATACAGCCTGCCTTTTGAGAGGCTACGTGACAGAAAACAAAGTACGGAGAGTTATACAACTGATAAAAAACAACGTCGCTTTTCTTTACTCCGCTGTTAAGCATAGCGTTAGCAAATTTATTACACTCTGCGTTTAATTCCCTGTAAGTCCAACTTTGCTCTTTGAGTGGCTCAACTAAAGCGGTTCTGTCAGAAAATCTGCTGACATTTCTCATAAAACCATTAAGCCAAGTAAATTCTGTTTCAAAGGTTTCTTTGAACATAGTAATGTCGTATGTGAAATCCATATTTGCCTCCTGTAGTTTTGTAAGTATTTTTAAAAAGTATAAGTATTACTCGTATTTGCCAACGATGATACTTGAATTTTGTCCGCCAAATCCAAAAGCATTTGACATAGCATATTTAATTTCTGCCTTCTTTGATTTGTTTGCAACAAAGTCAATTCCGCATGGGATAGGATTTTTCAGGTTGATTGTAGGCGGAATGATACCTGTTTCAACTGCTTTAATGCAGGAAATAACTTCCGTAACACCGCCTGCGCCCATCATATGACCTGTAGCGCCCTTTGTTGAACTGACAAAAGGAAGATTGTCTTTGAACACTTCTTTAATTGCCCCTGTTTCAACTTCGTCACCCTTTGGAGTGGAAGTGCCGTGAGCATTTACATAGCCAATATCAGAGGGCTTTAGGTTTGCTTCTTTCAAGGCCTGTTCCATACAAGCCTTTGCACCGCGACCCTCCGGATGAGGAGCAGTAACGTGGTAAGCGTCACTTGTGTTGCCACAAGCCAACAATTCGCCGTAAATCTTTGCACCGCGAGCCTTTGCATGGGATTCTGTTTCCAATATAAGTGCGCCGCCGCCTTCGCCGATTACAAAACCGTCTCTTGCTTCATCAAAAGGACAGGACGCGCCCTGAGGATTTTCGTTGTTTCTTGAAAGTGCCTTTGCGTTTGCAAGGCTGTAAATGAATATAGGACAAAGAGCAGACTCTGCACCTACAGCAATCATAACATCGGCTTTGCCTGCCTGCATAAGCATAGCAGCCTGGAAAATTGCGTCACCGCCTGAGGAACAGGCTGTGGAAACAGTAAGGCTGGGGCCCTGAATATTATGCTCGATAGCAATATTTGCAGCCGCAATATTTCCTAAAATTTTCGGAATAAATCTTGGACCCACCTTTTTATGGGAAGCGCCTGTTAAAGCCTCTTGAGTAAAAGCAATAGTGGAAATACCGCTCATAGCAGTACCCATAACTATACCTGTTCTTTCAGGCTCTATCTCTAACTTTGACTGTGCCAAAGCTTCCTCAGCGGCAATATAAGCGTATTGCATAAATGCGTCGGTTTTTCTTACTACGTCCTTTGGCAGATAGTCTGTAGGGTTGAAGTCCTTAATTTCACCTGCTATCTGAACAGCAAGGTCACTTGCGTCAAAACTTTTTATAGGCTCAATTCCGCATTTTCCTGCAATAAGATTATTCCAAAAATTTTCTACTCCGATGCCGATAGGGGTTACAGCCCCCATACCGGTGATTACTATTCTTTCCATAATTAGCCTCCGTAATTTATTTATTTGAAAATTGCATATTCTTATGCTATAATTGAATTATAACAAATGTGGAAAATTTATGCAACGATTTATTTATGCAAATGAACGTATATTTTTCCCAAATTAATTTGTTTTTTGCATAGGAGTGCAGATTATGGATAATATTCAGTTAAAATGTTTTATTTCAGTAGCAAGAACTCTCAGTTTTTCAGAGGCTGCAAGACGTAATTATGTAAGCCAGTCAACTGTGAGCCGATATATAAGAGATTTGGAAAAAGAGTTTGGTGTTAAACTTTTTGAACGTACAAGGCGAGATGTAACCTTGACCAACGAGGGTAAACTTCTGTTGCCTTATGCTCAAAATATTATCGACAACATAAACAAGGCGACCTCTGTAGTCAGTCAACTTCACAGCGGCAGTGGCGGTAAACTCAGCCTTGCCTATGATTCCACCTCAATATATTATCCAATGAAATGTTTAAAAAAGTTCACTGAAACCTATCCCAATATTACAGTGGATATGTTTAAACTTTCAGGCTCCGACTGTTCTTCCTCATTGTCAAGTATGGATTGTGACTTTTGTTTTATGCTCAGGGATATGCTTCCTGACAGCGACGATATAGACAGCCTTGTTACTCATAAGGATTCTTTGAGTTTGCTTATACCGACAAAGAACAATATAAAGGGCAAAAATATTGACATCTCGGATTTAAAGAGTATGAAGTTTATTCTTTTGTCCGAAAGTGAAAGCCCTATTCTTTATATGGAGATTATGGATATTTTCAGGACTTTTCATTTTACCCCTGATTCGGTAACGGAGTTTGACGATATAAGGTCTGTATATATGGCGGTAGGTGCAGGAATGGGCGTGTCTATCCTGCCTACACAGTTGGTAGAAAACTACTCTCAAAAGACTGTAAAGATAGTGGATTTGAGTAATATTGAAACCGACCTTACCTATGTTCTTGCATGGCATAAGAATAATTCAAATCCTGCGGCACATTTGTTTATTAAAACTACTAACCTCCTCACTTCGGAAAGCGAGGAGGAGGAATATATACCATAATAGTTGTGTTTATTCTTCTTCAACAAAAGATTTTACCTTTTCGTATATTTCCGGATATTTCTTTCTGAAGGAAAGGAAAGGCTTATATCCTACATCAGAGTTCCCACAGGCAAAAAAGTGGGAACTTTTTCCTTTGTAGCAAATTACGTCGGTATCGGTGTTCCTTACCACATAGGAAAAGGTCATTTTTATGCCCTTAAATTCTATAAGTTTAATTTCAACGGAGAATGGGTCGTCATAATGGAGAAATGCTATAAATTCACCGTAAGCCGAGGCGGCAGGAATTATTATTCCCATATGCTCCATATCACAGTAATTCATTACATTATCATTAAGCCAATCCATTCGAGCGTCCTCAATAAGCCTCAAATAGTTTGAATGATGAACAACGCCCATACGGTCGGTTTCGTAGTATTTTACTCTGCGTGTATAAGTCCAACTCATTTTTTATCACCTCAACAAATATTGTTTTCGCCGGGTCTTAAATCTGTTCTCTTGATTTTACCGCTGATTGTCTTTGGCATTTCGTCAATAAACTCAATATATTTAATGTGCTTGTATTCCGCAACCTTTTTGTTTACGAACTTTTTAAGTTCGTGTTTGAGTTCTTTTGACTGTTCATAACCCTCTGCAAGTTTTACTGTTGCTTTGATAGCCTGTCCTCTGGAATCGTCAGGCACACCTACAACTGCACATTCAAGAACAGCAGGATGCTCCATTAAAATGTTCTCAATTTCAAATGGGCCTACTCTGAACCCTCTTGTCTTAATAAGGTCGTCGATTCTGCCTACATACCAGTAGTAACCATCCTCGTCCATATAAGCGGTATCGCCTGTGTGATATACGCCGTTTGCCCATACCTTTTCATATAACTCGCTGTTACCACAGTAGTCCATAAAGATACCGTATTGATTTTCCTTTGGCTCAACAACAATTTCGCCTACTTCCATAGGCTTTAGTTTGTTGTTGCTTGGGTCAACAATTTTTGTGTTGTAAAGTGGGGTAGGTTTGCCTAAAGAACCGATTTTCGGCTCTGTGCCTACTAAATTGCCAAGCATCAATACCGATTCAGTCTGACCAAAGCCCTCCATAAGTCTTAGTCCTGTCTGCTCGTAAACTTGCTGGAATACTTCCGGATTTAACGCCTCACCGGCTGTTGAAATATGCTCAAGATTTGATAAATCGTAGTTATTCATACCTTTTTTGATGAAGTACTTATAAACAGTTGGAGGTGCGCAGAACGAAGTGACTTTGTAGTTTTCGATAATTCTCAATAGTTTACCCGGAGAGAACTTGTCAAAGTCATAAACCATAACTCCGCAACCGCAAAGCCATTGGCCGTAAATTTTACCCCAGGAAGCCTTGCCCCAGCCTGTTTCTGCAACAGTAAGGTGAAGTCCGCCCTCTTTAACATTCTGCCAATATTTTGCAGTAATAATGTGGGATAGGGTATAGGTGTGATTGTGAGTAACTGCCTTTGGATATCCTGTAGTACCTGAAGTAAAGTAAATAAGCATTGGCTCTGTTGCTTTTGTATCTACTCTTTCAAGGTTTTCAGAGGCATTTTCCATTTCCTTTGTAAAGTTTATTGTGCCTTCTAAATCTTTTCTTGCAACGAAAATCTTTTGTAACTGTGGCTTGATTTTTGCAGCACTTAATAAATCAACAGCAGTAGTACCCTCAGGCGTTGCAACTGCATATTTAATATCCGCTGTTTCAATTCTGTAGGTAAGGTCGTCAACGGTAAGCATATTAGTTGCAGGAATAATAACTGCTCCCAACTTATGAAGTGCAGGTACAATGTACCAATATTCATAGTTACGCTTTAGAATAAGCAAAACCTTGTCGCCTTTTTTAACACCGTGAGATAAAAATACGTTTGCGGCTTTATTACTTAGTCTGCTTATATCTGCGAATGTAAGGGTCAACTTTTCCTTTTCAACATTTGTCCATTGAACGGCAATATCATCCGGTGCTTTTCTTCCCATTTCATCTACAACGTCATAACCGAAGTTGTAGTTTTCCGGGAAGTCAAGATCAAATTCCTTTAGCACTCCGTTGCTGTCAACTGTTTCTTTACAAAAATTCTTGTATAACTGCATTTTCTAAATCTCCTTTTTAATTGCTGTTTTTCTGAATTGTCATTTTCTTTACTATTATTATAGGTAGATGAAAAGCATTTTACAATACAACTCTCAATGCGAAATCGATTAAAAATGAATTAACTTATGCAAAAACTGCATAACTGTAAAAATAAGAAAAGCACGACAAAAAGCCGTGCTGTCATTATGTTATTCAATAGTTCCGCCGCCTACAACTACATCGCCCTCATAAAGAACAACAGCCTGTCCTTTTGAAATTGCACGTTGAGGCTCATCAAATACAATATGCAATCTGTCATCGTCAACCTGTGTAACGGTTGCAGGCTGTTCCTGTTGATTGTAACGTACCTTTGCTTTGATTTTTAATGGTTTTTCAATTTTATCGCAGGTAATCAGATTAATGTTGTTTGCATACAACTCTTTGGAAAATAATTCATCATTACTGCATAAAATAACCTTGTTGTTTTCCAAATCTTTTTTGCACACATACATTGGTGACGGCAGAGCAAGACCCAGTCCTTTGCGCTGTCCGATTGTATATCTGATAATACCCTTGTGTTGTCCCAAAACATTTCCCTGCAGGTCAACAAAATCTCCACAGGGATATTTTTTGCCTGTATATTCCTCAATAAATTCCGCATATTTACCGTTTGGAACAAAGCAGATATCCTGACTGTCGTGTTTACGAGCATTTATAAAATTATGCTTTTCCGCAACTACCCTTGCTTCCTCTTTAGTCATAGAGCCAAGGGGAAACAGAGTATGTTTAAGTTGCTCCTGCGTAAGTGAGTATAAGACATAACTTTGGTCTTTGCTGTTATCTACTGCTTTTTTCAGTATATATCTGTTGTATTTTTCGCTGTATTCAATTTGAGCATAATGACCTGTTACAACATAGTCCATATCAAGTTCTTTCATTCTGTGCATAAGTCTGTCAAACTTGATATATCTGTTGCAGTCAATACAGGGGTTTGGTGTAGCACCTTCTTCATATGCCTTAATAAATCTGTCAATAACCTGTTCATTAAAGCTGTCACGAAAGTTAAAAACATAGTAGGGGATACCTAAATTACAGCAAACAGCCCTTGCGTCAGCAATATCGTCAACACTGCAACAGGTATTTTCCTTTTTAAGCCCCACGTCTTCGTTATCGTAGAGTTTCATTGTAATTCCTGTGCAATCGTAACCTTGTTCTTTCATTAATAAAGCGGCGACTGAACTATCAACGCCGCCGCTCATTGCAATTAAAGCCTTTTTATTCATATTAACCAAGCCTTATCATTTCATCTATACATTTCTTTGCGTCTTTTATGGTGTCATCATCAAGGAAAATTTCCTCGCCGCCTACACCCTTAACGCAGTTGTAAAGGTCAATAAGAGTAGTAAGTTTCATATTCGGACAAATAAGTTTCTGTGACAGATAATGGAATTTCTTATCAAGACACATATACTGTAAATGCTCGGCAATACTGATTTCCGTACCGATAATAAATTCCTTTTTAGGTGAATTTATAGCGTATTCCATAATGCCTGAAGTTGAGCCTACATAATCAGCCAAAGCCACAACATCAGGAGTACACTCAGGATGAACAAGTAATTCAGCATCAGGGTACAGGGCTCTTGCTTTCATAACATCGTCGGTATTAACACAAGCGTGAATAGGACATCCGCCGGATAACAGTTTAATATTCTTTTCCGGAATTTGTTTAGCAACATAGTCACCTAAATTGCAATCCGGAATGAAGAGAATATTATCGTTCTCAATATTTTTACAGATTTTTACGGCAGATGATGAAGTAACACACACGTCGCAAATTGTCTTTAACTCGGCGGTTGTGTTGATATATGCAACTACTGTGTAATCAGGGTACATTTTCTTAACCTGGGAAATAAGTTGCTTATCCATCTGGTCAGCCATAGAACAGCCTGCGTGGGGATTCGGCAGATAAACGTGCTTTTCAGGAGAAAGAATTTTACAGGTTTCCGCCATAAATCTTACACCGCTCATAACAATATTTTTGTTAGGTGCTTTACTTGCGTCAACACTTAATTTGTAGGAATCTCCGGTGTAATCCGCAACCTCAAGAATCTCTCTTGCCTGATAACTGTGGGCAAGGATACAAATATCTTTTTCTTTTTTTATTCTTAAAATTTCCTGTTGAATTTCAGAAATTGTCATATTAATGCTCCTATAAATTTGATTAACATATATTATACAGTGAAATTATGCTTTTTTCAAGCATTAACATAAATTTACTGTGACAAAAATTGAATAGGTAAAAGTATATATTATTGCTGATAAATTTACTTAATTTTTATAAAAATCTATTTACTTTTGAATTTTTACGTGTTATAATACTTCCATATTAGTGTAAATGTGTATTTCTATATATGATATATATGAAAGGATGTTACTTATGAAAAAGATTTTTGCAGTATTATTTGCTACTTTGATTCTTGCTTTTACTGCTGTTCCTGCTTTTGCGGCCAAGGATAAAAATCCAAGCCCTTCCGCTACTTCAACATATAACGTAATCGTTCACCCTAACAAGGGCGGTACAGGTTCTTATACTACAACAACAACCTCTGATGGTAAGTATGTTATTTTGACTGCTCACAACAAAGACGGTTATGTGTTTAAGTATTGGATTATCGATGGTAAATATGTTCTTATTGACGGCTCACTTGACAGCCAGAAGTTAAAACTGAAACTTAACGGTGATATTGAGGCTACGCCTTATTTTGAACCAATCAACGGTACAAGTCCATCAAACACTTCCGTAAGTCAGAACACAGGAAACAAGTCACCGCAGACAGGCACAGACGCTTTATTTTATGCTATTATCGGCTTTGCTCTTTTTGTAACTGTTGCCGGTGCAGTTGGCGTTAAACTTGCTGTTTCAAAGAAATAATTAATAAGTTTAATATGACCCTTGCTTTTGCAAGGGTCTTTAATTTTTTGGTATATAGTCTATTTTTATAAATTGACATACCCATAGATTAGTTATATAATAGGGAACAGATTGAGGAAATTTGGTGTGTTTTGTATGGAAAACGAGAAAAAAAGAAATATAATTCTTGTTGTTATTTTAGCAATCGTAATTATCGCCACTGTAATAGTGGGATTTCTTGTTTTTAATTCTTTCTTTAACAATAATATTGATCCGGGTAAAAATACAGAACCTGAAACTGTTACCGCAACAGAAAATGACAATGAATATAAATATGCAAAAAATCCCATAGATTTCAAGTCGTTGCATAAAACCAATAAGGAAATATTCGGTTGGATAAAGGTTCCCGGTACAAACGTTGACCACCCTTTGCTTCAAAGTCAGGAGAGGGACGATTTTTACCTTGATAAAAATATCTATAAAAACTACAGTTTTGCCGGCTCAATATATGCGGAGTACTGCAACGATACGGATATGATAGACAGGGTTACCGTGCTGTATGGGCATAATATGGCAGGTGGGCAGATGTTCTCCACTCTCCATAGATTTGAGGATAAAGATTTCTTTGATAAACATAAGTATTTTTACATTTATACCGAGGACAGAAAACTGACCTATCAGATAGTATCTGCATACAACTATGACGACAGGCATATTATGAATTCCTTTAACTTTGCCGAGGATGAAGTTTTTGAGGAGTATCTGGACTATATCCAAAACCCAAGGTCAATCGTAAAAAATGTTAGGAAAAAATTAGACCATAAATTGACTGTGAACGATAGAATAGTAACATTAAGTACTTGCCTAAATTATGGCAGCGGAAGGTATCTTGTTCAGGGAGTGTTAATAAAAGATGAGCTTACCAAATAACGGAAGAAATCATAATCATAAACCGATATTTGAAAACAATGAAGAAGATTTTTTGGCGGCAGGTTTAGAGCAGGCTGCGGAATATGAAAAAAATAATGGTGTAAAACCTACTGTATATACACCTGAAAAGGATGTAGATTTTGCTTCTCCTGTAAACAGAGATGCGGTGGTAAATCCGGAAACCGGCACAAACAGTCAGGCGTCAGCCTATGATGACCTTGACGACTACGTTTACAGACAGAATAAAAAAAGACACAGAAGTCACCATCACCACAGCAGCAGTGTGCCGTCATTATTTCGAAAAAAGAGAAGTAAGCACAAGCACAGACATCATCACCATAAACATCATAGACGTAAGAAAAGACTACGTAAATGGCAGAAAGTGACCCTTGGCATTATCTGTGTTTTCCTTGCATTGATAATTCTCGGAATTTCTACTGTTGTGTATCTCAACAACAAAGGCGGAGAGGATTTGCTGAAAGGTAATGATACTGTAAACCTCGACTTGCCAAAATATGCAGATTCTTTATCAAATGGACAGTATATTACGTACAAGGGTGTTCAGTATAAACTGAACGAAAATATTACGAGTATCTTGTGTATGGGTGTTGATAAAGAAAGTTTAAAGGACGATAACGGCAACATAGTTCAGGTAAATAACAATATCGGCGCAGGGGGACACGCAGACGCAATATTCCTTGTTACCCTGGATATGGAATCCGGCAGAACTACTCTGATAAATATATCTCGTGAAACTATGACGGATATTTATATCTATTCAACTACCGGTAATTTCGTTGAAACTCAAAAGGCGCAGATATGTCTTGCTTATGCCTATGGCGACGGCAAGGAAACAAGTTGTAACAACGTGCTTTTGTCAGTTCAACAGATGTTCTACAATATTCCCATAAATTCTTATATAGCCCTTGATTTACAGGGTATAGGCGGAATTAATGACACTATGGGCGGTATTACTGTTGTATCTCCTGAAACAATCGGCCCATTTACCGCAGGAGAAACATACACTCTTCGCGGCAGTCTTGCCCAATCCTTTGTACGTGACAGAAGTCACGAGATTATTAATGGCAACAGCCTGCGTATGGAAAGACAAAAGATTTATCTGCAAAGTTTTGCTAATAAATTAATCGACAAAACAAAGGCTGACCTTACTTTCCCAATGACCTTGTTTAACAGCGCAACTCCTTATATCTGCACAAACCTAAATGCCTCAAAAATTACTAACCTTGCGTTAAGCGCTATGCGTGGCACTTACAGCGGAGAGCCGGAAATCAAAACTATCCCCGGCAAGGTAAAACAAGGAGAGCAGTTCGCAGAGTTTTATATAAACGAAAAGAAATTCTTTGAATTATTCCTTGACGTTTACTATGAACCTGTAAATATGCAAAACCAATAATACAGTCAAAATTCCCGAACGATTTGTTCGGGAATTTTTAGTTCAGTATAGTAATAGCAATAGTCAGATATGTTGCAAAAACAACCCAAATAAGATATGGAATTTGCAAATATCCGGCAGTTTTGTCAATATCATAAAACAGTTTTATCATCACGATAATTAAAATAAGCAGTAAAATAATCCAAATTGAAGAAAGCAGATAAGCGGAGAAATTAAAGAAAATAATTGGCCAAAAGAAGTTTACAAGGAGTTGAACTCCGTAAACCGTTAATGCCTTTGTTTTATCCTCGTCATCGCTGTCTGATTTATAAATAAGATACGCGGATATTCCCATCAGTAAAAACAGGATTGTCCACACAATAGGGAATAGCCAACCGGGTGGATTTAACGGTGGCTTTACTGCTTTTTCAAAATTATCTCTGCCAAACATTGAGATAAAAGAGGATAACGCTCCCAAACCAAGACTTATTCCGCAACTTATTGACAGTTTTTTTACATCAAAGTTATGTACCAACATCATAAAAAATTCACCTCCTGAACTATTATATGCTCAGGAGGTGAAAATTATTCATAGAATATTATTCTTATTCGTATTCTGCAACGTCAACCCAAGATAACAGGAAGTCACGTTCCTCAGGCTTTTTCTTGATTGACTGAGATGCAGCAACGATTGGCATCCATCTCTGAATAAGTTGTTTAGCAATATCGGTTTTCAGTGAGAATAGGTTTAAGTACTTCTCGGCAATCTCGTCTTTACCTGCAAGTTTGAACAGCAGATATGTTCTTGCAGCGTCAGCAGAAGCGTTGCCCTGTGTAGCGTGAGCCCAGTCAACAACATATACTTCATTGTCAGGAGTAATGATTACGTTGGCAGGGTTAAAGTCGCCGTGGCAAAGTTTGTTGTGCTTTTTCATACCGCTGATTCTTGCCTGTAATTCATAACGAGTTGTAGCGTCAAGACCGCTCTGCTCAACCTTTTCAGACATTTTACTTCTTAACTTTGGAAGCATAGGAGAAGTTTTTGAAAGAATGTTTACCTGAGTGTTTACAAACAACTCAAGGTATTCGTCTGTCTTGTCCGGATTTTCCTCCATTAACTGTGCAAGAGTTTTGCCCTCGATAAAGTCGGAAACAATAGCCCACTTACCGTCAATGAGTGTAACCTCGTGAATTCTTGGGATTTTTAAATCTGTTGTTTCTTCAACACGAGCCTGACAAAGAGCCTCGTTCAATACGTTAGCCTTTGAAAAACTCTTATCAAAAACTTTAATTACCTTATCGCCGTCACGATAAATTGTTTTATTCTCTGTAGAATAAATTACGTTATCAAGTTTCATAAGTAATACACTCCTTTATTAACCTTTGTAGTTCTTACCGTAGTAAGCCTTTAGATACATTTCCTTGATTTCTTTCATCAATGGGTATCTTGGGTTAGCGCCTGTGCACTGGTCATCAAATGCCTGTTCTGTCATATCGTCAAGTGTATCCAGGAAGTACTGCTCGTCAACGCCGTAATCTGCGATAGTTTCCTTAATACCAACTCTTGCCTTTAAGTCGTTGATAGCCTTGATAAGAGCCTCAACCTTTTCGTCGTCATTCTTGCCCTTTAGACCGAGATAATCAGCAATCTCTGCGTATCTTGCCTTTGTGTGCGGATACGCATATTGTGGGAATGTACCCATCTTTGTAGGAACTTCCTCAGAGTTAAATCTGATTACATATTCAAGCATAAGTGCGTTTGCAATACCGTGTGGAATGTGGTGGAAAGCACCTAACTTATGAGCCATTGAGTGACATACGCCTAAGAAAGCGTTTGCAAATGCCATACCTGCCATTGTAGCAGCGTGAGCAACTTTTTCACGAGCAACAGGTTCGTTCATACCGTTGTCATAACAAGCAGGGAGATACTCAAAGATAACCTTTAATGCTCTTAAAGCAAGACCATCTGTAAAGTCAGTCTGTAGCATAGCAACATATGCCTCAAGTGCGTGAGAAATAGCGTCAATACCGGAAGCAGCAGTCAGACCCTTAGGACCGCTCATCATTAAGTCAGCATCAACAATCGCAATGTCAGGCATTAATTCGTAGTCAGCAAGTGGGTACTTTGTGCCTGAAACTTCGTCTGTAATAACAGCGAAAGGAGTAACCTCTGAACCTGTACCGGATGATGTTGGAACAGCAATAAATGTTGCCTTTTCACCCATTTTAGGGAATGTGTAAACTCTCTTACGAATATCGCAGAAACGCATAGCCATATCCATAAAGTCAGCCTCAGGATGCTCATAGAGAACCCACATAATCTTACCTGCGTCCATAGCAGAACCGCCGCCTAAAGCGATAATTACGTCAGGCTCAAATGCTGTCATAGCAGCAGCACCCTCTTTAGCGGAAGCAAGTGTTGGGTCAGGCTGAACATTGAAGAATGTTGTGTGAGTGATGCCCATTTTGTCAAGTTCATCGGTAATGCACTTTGTGTAACCGTTCTTGTATAGGAATTCGTCAGTTACGATAAATGCCTTTTTCTTGCCCATTTCAGTTTTAAGTTCCTGGAGAGCAACAGGTAGGCAGCCCTTCTTCATATAAACCTTCTCAGGTGCTCTGAACCAAAGCATATTTTCTCTCCTCTCGGCAACTGTTTTAATATTGATTAAGTGCTTAACGCCAACGTTTTCGGATACAGAGTTACCGCCCCAAGAGCCGCAACCAAGTGTCAAAGATGGGTTAAGGTCAAAGTTGTATAAGTCACCGATACCACCATGAGATGAAGGTGTATTTACAAGAATACGGCAAGTTTTCATTCTTGCAGCAAACTCGTCTAATTTAGCAGTTTCTGTAATAGGGTTTAGGTAAATTGAAGATGTGTGACCGTAACCGCCGTCAGCAACAAGTCTTTCAGCCTTTGATACAGCGTCCTCAAAATCCTTTGCCTTATACATAGCAAGAACAGGGGATAGTTTCTCGTGAGCAAATTCCTCGCTTAATTCAACGGACTCAACTTCACCGATAAGAATTTTAGCGGTTTCAGGAACGTCAACACCTGAAAGTTTAGCGATTGTGTAAGCGGACTGACCAACGATTTTAGCATTAAGAGCACCGTTGATGATGATAGTCTTTCTAACCTTGTCAAGTTCGTCACCCTTTAGGAAGTAACAACCTCTGTCAGTAAATTCTTTCTTAACCTTTGCATAAATTTTCTGATTAACAATACAGGACTGTTCGGAAGCACAAATCATACCGTTGTCAAATGTTTTTGAGTGGATGATTGAGTTAACAGCAACCTGAATATCAGCAGTTTCGTCAATGATAGCAGGAGTGTTACCTGCACCAACGCCTAAAGCAGGTTTACCGGAAGAATAAGCAGCCTTAACCATACCGGGGCCGCCTGTAGCCAGGATGATGTCAGCCTCAGCCATAACAAGGTTTGTCATTTCAAGGCTTGGAGCGTCAATCCAGCCGATGATACCCTCAGGAGCACCTGCCTCAACAGCAGCCTCTAAAACAACTTTAGCGGCAGCGATTGTGCTTAACTTTGCACGTGGGTGAGGGCTGATGATAATACCGTTTCTTGTTTTAAGAGCGATAAGTGTCTTAAAGATAGCGGTTGATGTTGGGTTAGTTGTAGGAATTACAGCGGCAATAACACCGATTGGTTCAGCGATTCTCTTTGTACCTGCTGACTTGTTTTCCTCGATAACACCGCATGTCTTTGTTTCTTTGTATTTGTTATAAATGTATTCGGAAGCATAGTGGTTCTTGATGACCTTATCTTCTACAATACCCATGCCTGTTTCTTCAACAGCCATTTTAGCCAGTGGGATTCTTTGTTTGTTAGCGGCAGAAGCAGCGGCAAGAAAAATCTTGTCAACCTGTTCCTGTGTGTATGTGGCAAATTCAGCCTGGGCAGCTTTAACTCTTTTAAGCGCCTCAATTAATGCCGGAACGCCGTCCACGATTGGGTACTCTTTTGTACTCATAATAAAGACCTCCAAAAATTTAATCTTTTACCTTATATTTAATTCAACGACTGTTGAATTATCAACTATTTTTCGGTATATTCAATACCTTTTGTTTTGGCAAAACCTATTGCCGATGAATTTTTCTTTGCTGTAAAGTTTACGTTAATACTTCTATTGAAAGCATTGTCGGAAATACTTACCTTATCACATTCAAAAGTTACCGTGGAGAGCATTTCACATTCAGCAAATGCGTAGTCGCGAATTTCCTCAACATTTTCAGGAATTACAACGTTTTCAAGTCCTGAACCGTCAAATGCAAAAATGTCGATTTTCTTTAATGACTTCGGCAGTTTTACCGATTTCAAATCCGTGCAACCGGAAAAAGCGTTTGTACCGATTTCCTCAACACCCTGTGGAATATTAATTTCTTTTAGGTTGTCGGAAAAAGCAAAGGCATATTCGCTTATAACTTTAATGGTACTCGGTAATGTAACAGTTTCAGCAGAACTCATTTTAAAGGACGATTTGCCTATTGATGTAATTTCCATTCCTTTGTATGTATTGGGAATTGTGATATCTTTGCTGTTGGGAATTGATACAACAGAAAGACCGCCCTCATCATTTGCATTATATCCAACCCCGTTGTCATCCACATACTCAGGGGGAGTTGTTTCGCTTTGAACAACAGGGGAACTGTTACTACCGCAACTGCAACTCTGTAACGTAAAGGCTGCAACAACTAACAATGAAATTGAAAGGAATATTATCAAACTATTTTTCACTATAAAAACTCCCAATAGAAATTAATTCGACAATGGATCCTACAATAGAATAGTACCACATTGTTAAAAAATTGTCAATCTTTTTTTGAAAATAAAATGCGAAAAAAACTATAAAATTTTTTCATTCATTTTTCTACATTATTTTACTATTATATTGCCTAAAAATCAACAATTTTCAGAATATACTTTTTGCACCTTTGCCTGTTGTTTTGGGGCAAAGGTGCATTAGGGGGTAACTATCAAATAGATTTTAAGTAAGTTATTATATCCTTCTCGGAAGTCATAGCCATAACTTCAAGAGTAACCTTGTCTGCATCCTCTTTAGACCACTGTGAAATCGCCTTTCTTGTGGCAAGTACGGATGTAGCCGATACGGAAAATTCATTTAATCCAAAGGAAATCAACAGGGGGATAAGCATAGGGTCGGCAGCAGCCTCACCGCACATACCAACCATAATATTTTCCCTGTTGCCACACTCAATAATGTGCTTAATTGAACGGAGTACTGCCGGTTGGAATGGGGAATACAGGTAAGCCACGTCTGCGTTTCCTCTGTCAACGCACATAGTGTAGCCTGTTAAATCGTTTGTACCGATTGAGAAGAAGTCAGCCTCTTTTGCAAGTATGTCTGCAATCAGACTTGCGGCAGGAGTTTCAATCATAACGCCGATTTGAATATCCTTGTTGTATTCTACGTTTTCGGCGTCAAGTTCAGCCATAAGTTCTTTAACGATAGCCTTAACACTTCTTAATTCCTCAACGTCAACAACAAGAGGAACCATTATTTTAATCTCACCGTAAGCACTTGCTCTAAGTAATGCTCTTAATTGAGTTTTGTATAAATCAATGTTTTTAAGGCAGTATCTAACCGCACGGAATCCCATAAATGGATTTTCCTCTTTGGTAAGTCCAAGGTATGGAATATCCTTGTCGCCGCCTACGTCTAAAGTTCTGATTATAACCGGCTTGTCTTTCATAATCAGAGCAACCTTTTTATACGCCTCAAATTGCTCCTCCTCTGTAGGCATTTTATCCCTGTCCATAAACAAAAATTCTGTTCTGAACAGTCCGATGCCCTCACCGTCACATTCCATAACCTTGTTTGCGTCATCTACTTTGCCGATATTTCCCACAAGTTCAACAACAGCGCCGTCTTTTGTAGCAGTAGCCTTGCCGATAAATTTGGAAAGTTCAGCCTTTTCTTTTAGATATGCAGTTCGTTTTTCGCTGTACTCTAAAATTTTGTCCTCACTTGGGTTTTCAATAACGTCACCCTCGTTACCGTCAACAATAACAGTATCGCCGTCTTTTACCTTTGAGGTAACGTTCTGAACACTAAGTACTGCCGGTATTTCCAAAGCCCTTGCCAAAATTGCAGAGTGGGAAGTTTTACCGCCGACCTCTGTAATAATACCTACTACATTGTCTTTGTTAATACCTGCCGTCATAGAAGGTGTTAAATCCTTTGCCACAAGGATAGTACCCTTTGGTGCGTCGGAAATTTTTACTTCCTCTACTCCTAAAAGTATAGCAAGGATTGCGTTTTTTATGTCTTTAACATCAGTAGCGCGCTGTTGTGTAAGTTCGTCATCAGCAGATGAAAAAACTGTAATAAACATATTACAGATATCTGTTAATGCCTGTTCTGCACAATTTCCGCCTTTGATAGAATTTTCAATTTCACTGTTCATATATGGGTCTTGAATCATCAGAATATGGCCCATAATGATTTCTGCCTCTTTTTCACCGGCAGATTTTTTTAACTGTTCTGCCTGTTGCTCTGTGTTTTGGCAAAACTTTGATACAGCGTTTCTGTATCTCTGTAATTCTGCATCTGTGTCGGATACAGTCTTTGGTGTAAAATCCAGACTCTGCTCAACTATTAACATTACTTTGCCGATACCGATTCCGGCAGAGCCTCCGATACCTTTATACATAGTATTTCACCTCCGTATAGGATAGGGCAGGGGGATAACCTCCCTGCCCTTGATAATTATTCTCCTAAACCGCTTTCTACTAAATCTACAGCAGTTTTAAGTGCATCGTTTTCGTCAGCACCGTCACAGCAGATTTCAACTTCGCTGCCGCATTTAATACAAGCCGCAATAATATTCATAAGGCTTTTGCCGTTAATATCATTACCATTGAATTTAATTGTTACATCACAGGAGTATTTGCTCATAGCATTAGCGAATACTCCGGCAGGGCGCATATGGAAGCCCTGACCGTTTGTAAGAGTTACTTTTTGTGAAACCATTTTATATCTCCCAAATTAAATTACTTGTTCTTTGAAATTTTAGAACCGATTAATTTTAGTAATACTAACATTAGCATACCTATTACAGCGCCGATTGCTAATGCTAAAATATACCAGTACCATGTACCCTGCATTGTAGCGAATACGAATACACCGCCGTGAGGAGCCATTAGTTTACAACCGAATACTGCTGATAATGCGCCTGCTGTAGCAGAACCTACGATACAAGCAGGAATAACTGTCAGAGGAGATGCAGCAGCGTAAGGAATTGCGCCTTCTGTGATGAATGAAAGACCCATAATGTAGTTTACAGGAGCGTTCTTTCTTTCCTCCTCAGACCACTGCTTCTTGAAGAATGTGTTTGCAAGTGCAATAGCAATCGGAGGAACCATACCGCCGATCATAACAGCAGCCATAATCATATAAGCAGCGTCTGTCTGTAATGCTAACATACCTGTTGCGAATACATAAGCAGCCTTGTTGAAAGGACCACCCATATCGATAGCCATCATACCGCCAAGTAATGCGCATAGAGGAATCATTAATCCTGCGTCAGCCATAGCAGTCAAACCGCTTGACATAGCGCTGTTAATCATACCCATAAATGGATTTACAGCACACATAATTACTGCAACGCCGCCTAAACCAAGCAGAGGATAAATAAGTACAGGTTTGATACCGTCAAGAGCCTTTGGCATCTTGTCACAAATCTTTTCAATACCAAGCATTAGGTAACCGCCTGCAAAACCTGCTAACAAACCGCCTAAGAAACCGGAAGGAATATCGCCGCCCGGTAGGCCGAATGTTGCACCGCTTGTAGCCAAAAGACCGCCTACAAAACCAACTAACAGACCGGGTCTGTCAGCGATTGACATTGCAATGTAACCTGCAAGGATTGGAACCATTAGGTTAAATGCAAGACCGCCCATTGTCTTGAACCATGCAGCAGCAGGAGCAACTGTACCGAAGTCACCGCCGCCTGCGTTACCGAGAACTGTATCAATTAAGAATGCGATTGCAATAAAGATACCGCCTGCAACAACGAATGGAAGCATATGGGATACACCGTTCATAAGGTGGCCGTAAACTCCGCCTTTTTTAGCAGGTGCGTCTGATTTTTTACCTTTGTGTGAGTAAACAGGAACTTCCTTGTTTACTATCTTGTTGATTAACTCGTCAGCCTTGTGGATACCGTCAGCAACCTTACACTGTAAAACAGGTTTGCCGTCAAAACGAGCAAGGTTGATTGTGATGTCAGCGGCAATAATTACACCGTCAGCCTCTGCAATATCCTGTGCTGTTAATACGTTCTTTGCTCCGCCGGAGCCGTTTGTTTCGCACTTGAGAGTGTAGCCTAAATCTTTAGCTGTCTGCTCAAGCTTTTCTGCTGCCATATAAGTGTGAGCTATACCGGTAGGACACGCTGTAACGGCAACAATTTTGATTTCTTTACTCATTGTTTTTCCTCCTTGATTTTTAATTAAGAAAACTTCTCAGTTTCCTTTGTATCTATAATTTCTAAAAACTCATCAGCTGTCTTTGCAGCTCTGAGATTATTAGCAAAGGTTTCGTCCATAAGCATAACCATCAGTCGGCTTAACACTTCCAAATGAACGTCACCGCCGTTTTTCGGTGCGGCAATCATAAACAGAAGTGTGGACATATCACCGGCAGGGGATTCATAATCAACGCCGTTGGGAACTGTAATAGCAACCAAGCCGGGCTGAATAACTGCCTTGTTCTTTGTGTGAGGAATAGCGATGCCCATTCCTACAGCGGTAGAGCCCTCTGACTCTCTTTTTAAGATACCCTTTTTGTAGGTTTTTGCATTATTAATGTTACCTGACTTATCCTGTAAATCAACCATTATATCAATAGCGGCTTCCTTATCGGCAGGATTTACACCAAGTGCAATACCCTCTTTTTTCATTAAATCTACAATACGCATAAAATTTCCTCCTTATAATTTTGAAAATGTTTCTTCGATTTTTTCTTTTGTTGCAAGTCCCGGTAAAAATGCAGTTGCGCATCCGCAGGCTGTACCCAGTTTTAAAGCGTAATCGTAATCATTTTTACTTGAATATCCTGCAATAAAACCTGCAACCATTGAATCTCCGGAGCCTACTGTGTTTATAACCTTATCTTTTACAGTACCCATTGTGTGTATTTCTGAATACTCATCAATAAGTAAAGCACCGTCGCCCCCTAAGGAAACGAGAACATTCACAGCACCCATATCCTGTAACTTTTTACCGTACTTGATAATATCCTCTTGAGTATTTACCTCTACATCAAACATTTCGCTTAATTCCTGTCTGTTAGGTTTAATAAGGAAAGGTCTGTATTTTAAAACATTCATAAGTAATTTCTGTGTGGCGTCAACTACAAATCGAATATTTCTGTCCGATAACTTTGCCAGGATATTTTCGTATATATCCTGTGGCAGAGAATTTGGAATACTTCCTGCAAGAATAAGAGTGTCGCCCTCTTTTAATTCATCAAGTTGAGAAAACAACTTTTCAATATCGCTATCTGTAATGTGAGGACCTTGACAGTTAATCTCTGTTTCTTCAGAAGATTTAATCTTGATGTTTATTCTTGATATTCCATTTTCAAGGTGGATAAAGTCTGTATCAATTCCTGCGTCTTTAGCACCCTTTTCAATGGCATCTCCTGTAAATCCTGCAACAAAACCTAAAGCTTTATTTTTAATACCAAGATTACATAGGATAGTTGAAACGTTAATTCCCTTACCACCGTAGTAGTAACTTTCGTTTACGGAACGGTTGGTGATGCCGAGATTTAATTTATCAATGTTCACAACATAGTCAATAGCCGGATTAAAGGTTATGGTGTAGATCACTTAAATACCTCCTTAACTACAGTTTCTTTTTCAAAGGCTTTGTCCTTTAATTTACCGGTGATAATACAGGAATTTTTAATATTACCAAAGGTAACAGGATAAACCTTGTGGAATTTTGAGTTATCTGCAAGTACAAAAGAGTGGTAACTTCTTTTCAGCACTTCGCCTTTGATGTGTCCTTCTTCAATATCAGGGGTGGTAAACCCTGCGTTAATATCAATACCGTTAGTACCGATAAAAGATTTTGTAAAGTTGAACTTTTCCAGAAATTTAATTCCGTCAGCACCTACAACACACTCGGTTGATGCTTTTAACTTACCGCCTACAATATATACGTTAAAGCCTTTTTCCATAAGGTAAAGTCCGTGGTCAAGGGCGTTTGTAACATAAGTAGCATTTCTGTTGGTAATATATTCGATAAACACTCTTGTGGTAGTACCGGCGTCAATATATACAAGGTCGTAATTGTTAATTAGTGTTGCTGCATATTCGCCAATCATACGTTTCTCTTCTATGTTTAATTGGGAACGTGTATCAACTGTATCGTCCTTTGCTTCAAGTATTTCCGTTGTTGCTGTAGCGCCACCGAAAACCTTGTTTAACATTCCCTGACTGTCCAACTTATTTAAATCACGTCGGATAGTGGATTCCGAGGTGTTAAGCAGCTCACTAAGTTCGGAAACAGTAACTGCTTGTTTTTCTGCTAATATTTTTAAAATCTCTCTGTGTCTTTCCTGAGTAAGCATTTTTTAACCCCCCTCTTTGCTTGTTTGACTACATTATAACACATAAATGAGCAAAGTCAAGCATAAAAATGCAAATAATTTTAAGTTTTTATAAAAATAATAAAAATTTAATAATAATTTAGTGATATTGCACAAATAGAAATAGTTTCCAATTATTGCATAATGATTGAGTTTGATTGAATTTGCTTAAAATAAAAGAGGTTCGACCATAAAAAGTCAAACCTCACAAATTTGTTATATTATTATCCAATACGTCAACCCTATGATTATGGAAATAACCCCACCGCCGATTACGTCTTTTATGTAATGGACGCCGCCTACAACTCTGCATATGCACATTACTACTCCCAAAAGCAGATAAAAAATTCCTATATATACATTTATATACAAAAACGTCATTGCGATAATAAATATACTTGCACAATGTCTGCTTGGAAAACTCTGCCCCTGCTTATCCTTTGGTATTATGGGGTTAAAGTCGATTTCCTCATAAGGTCTTTTATTGTTGAATATTTTTCTAAAAACTGAAACCGATATAAACGTGACAGCCGGAATAATAACTGCATATTGAAATCTTTTGTCCAATATTCCAAATGCAAATATTAAATACCCAAGCAACGCAAAGTAAGATACAAAGACAAAGGGAGTAAGCGCTTTATTAACGAATCTAAATGCCGTTAATTGCCTTTTGTGTCTGTTAAAATAACTTTCGATTCTATCATATGCAGATTTAGTCATATCATCACCTAATGATGATTTTACCATAGCAAAAGGCTTTATTCAATATCTACATTATATTTTTCAAACCAGTAGTCAAGTTCAATAATGTAAGCCATAATCTGGGGTGCTTTCATCAACTGTCCGTACCAAGGTGAAGTGATTTTGTCAGGATTCTGCATTATCCATTTTATTCCACTTTCATCAAGCAATTCATTTAGAGCAGTTTTCTTTTTCAATATATCCAAAACCTTTTCGGTGCATATTTTCATATACATAGGATTTTGTGTTTTGGGATATGGACTTTTCTTTCGCCATACAATTTCCTTTGGTAAAATTTCCTCAAATGCTTTTCGCACAACGCCTTTTTCCCTGTTGTTGTATGCCTTTATTTCCCAAGGCATATTGTAGGAGTATTCCACAAGCCTGTAGTCGCAGAAAGGAACTCTCACTTCAAGTCCGCTATACATACTGCAACGGTCCTTTCTTTCAAGCAAACATTGCATAAACCAGTAATAATTCAGCATAAACATCTCTCTCATACGAGAGTTTAACTTGCTGTCGGTACTTAATTTATCTGTGTTGTGAATTGTTTGCAGGTATCTTTCTCTTACATATTCTTCACCCTTTGGCAATACGCCTTTTTTCAAAATACTTCTGCGTATCTCCTGTGTAGTTGACCAAGGAAAATTATCCTGAAACAGTATGCTTTTGTTGTGATACCAAGGATAACCGCCGAAAAGTTCGTCAGCACATTCTCCTGACAATGCAACGGTATAATCCTTTTTAATTTCTTTACAGAATAATAAAAGTGATGAATCAACGTCAACATATCCGGGCAAATCCCTTGCAATTACGCTGTCATATAATGCCTGTGCAAGGTCAACATTGTCTAAAATAACCTCATTGTGCTTTGTGTTTGCGCTGTTTACCATTAAGTTTATAAAGTCAACGTCAGCGGTAGGTTGGAACAGACTTTTTTCAAAGTATTTCATATTGTCCTTGTACTCTACAGAATAGGTAACAGCCTGAGGTTTGTTATTTCTCTTATAATAGTTTGACGCAGTCTGAACAATTATACTACTGTCAAGTCCACCTGATAAAAAGAAACAGAGAGGTACGTCGCTTACAAGTTGTTTTTCCACGGCGTCGGTTAATAAATAACGTATTTTTTCAACGGTTTGAGCAGGAGTGTCGGTGTGTTCCTTTGCCTGTAACTTAAAATATCGGCTCTTTTCAAATTTGCCTTTTTGGTATATTCCGTATTCACCGGGCAAAAGTTCATATACATTTTTTAATATACCTTTCCCCGGAGTTCTGGCAGGACCCAAGAAAAAGATTTCGTTCAGCCCTTCTTCGTCGATAACAGGTTTAACTCTGCCACTTGCAAGTAAAGCCTTGATTTCGGAGCCAAAGACAATGCCGTTGTTAAACAGGCTGTAAAATAAGGGCTTTACACCAACTTTATCTCTGCACAGAAAGATTTTTTTGTTTCTTGTTTCATATACGGCAAATGCAAAAATTCCGTTAAACTTTTCAGCACAGTCTTTTCCGTATTCAACATAACATTTCAGCACCACTTCGGTATCGCTGTGTCCTGTGAAAGTGTAACCCTTATTTTTCAAGTCATCTCGAAGTTCCTCGGTATTATACAACTCGCCGTTATATACAATTACATACTTTTCCTTTTTATGTATATATACCATAGGCTGTTTGCCCTTTGCTTTATCAATAACCACAAGTCGCCTGTGAATCAGGGCGGTGTTGTGGTCAATGTATATTCCGTCCTCGTCAGGTCCTCTGCTTTTAAGTGTTTTTGAGATTTTTGAAAGTACCTTTAGATTTTGTGAAAGATTTACGTTGTTGTCAATCAATCCTGCAATTCCACACATATTTTATCCTCCGTTAATGATTATATTTTTTAAATGTATTTAGAAAACACAGTCCGCATATTATCAGCATAACGCTTCCTGCTATAGAAGTGCTTAATTCAAAATTGCTGTTCTTAACACTTGAATACACAGGCAAGGCTACGTTAAAGCACTTAACAAAAAGAAATGTAAAGCCACAGGTTATCAAGCCTTGTATAATTCTGTATAAGAAAAATATCCCTTTATTAATTTCAATTTCTCCCAATGCCTGAAAAACCTGAAAATGAACACAAACCCCACCGAATCCTGTGGCAAAGGCAAGAAGTAATATGTTTCCGTTTTCAGCAGTATCCGTAGAGGCATTTGTTACCTCAAGAAAAATTTCCCAGAATAAAAATATATTGCTGTAATCTTTCAACAAATAACCGATTACCCCAAGTATAGCGGAAAATAATATCACCATTCCGCACATATTTATCATACTGTAAATTCCGCTGATGGTTGAGTCAACAACAGCCTGCGCAAAGGATATTTTTTCGCTGTTTAATTCTAAATTAGAATTATTTTCCTTAATGTTTCTAAATATATATTTATTCACAAATCCTAAAATTATGATAGATAAAATCTGACTGCATAAAATACATACCCCTACAGAGGGACAGTCTAATAAATTTGTTCCTACAAATGTAATCAGAAATCCGGGACCTGCTCCAACGGAAAAGTAGGCGAGTTTTTTTGCGTTATCTATGTCAATCTGTTTGCTTTCATACAAGGCATAAATTCCTTTTGCACCAACAGGATAACCTCCAATCATACTCAAAAGCACTGTCATTCCGCATTTTCCGGATACACCGAAAAGGGGAACTGTAATATACTTTGCAAACCTTTCCAAATAATCGGAAATACCGCTTTTTACCACAAAGGTTGATATCACCATAAAGGGAAACAATGAGGGAATCAGCACATTACCGCAGAATAACAGCCCCTCTAATGCACCTTTGGTAGTTTCTTTGCTGAATAACAGAAATATGGTTATCATTACTATTAAGGCAACTATTTTAAAGGGCATATCAGTCCTTAATAATTTTTTGTTCATCATTTTTACTCACCAATAATATATATGAAAAAGGGGGAAAGATAATGAGAAAAATCAACAAGTCAAATATAGGCTCACATATTCCTGTTGACTTTATGTATAATCTGCCGGTAATCGAGTTTACAGGTAATCGACAGGTCTTAATAGAAGGTTCCACAGGTGTGTTGCAATATGAAAGTGAAGTAGTCCGAATAAATACCAAAACAATGGTGGTAGCCTTTTACGGCAGAGATTTAACCTTAAAATGTATATCCGCCACAGGAGTTATAATATCCGGCTTTATCGCAAAAACAGAATTTACTACATAGGAGTAATTATGCTGATTAAAATAATAAGATGGTTGCGTGGTTACGTAATTTTTACAGTAGCAGGCAGATTTCCTGAAAGATTTATCAATCTTTTAAATCAAAGGGGAGTGCTGTATTGGAATTTTGTACCCTGTAAAGAGGGTCACAGAGCCTCAATGTCTTTGTATGATTATCTGCGCATAAGAAAAATCGCAAAGCGCAGTTCTGTCAGGTTAAGAAAGCAAAAGGCGGTAGGTTTGCCGTTTTTTATAAAGAATAATAAAAAACGTAAGGGCATTTTTATTGGGGGAGTATGCGCTTTATTGCTTATATCTTTTCTTAACCAATTTATATGGGTCATAGAAATTAACGGAACAAACAGGATTTCAGATGTTCAGGTAATAGAGGCTCTACAGGAAAGCGGTTTGACAGTAGGAACATATAAAGGTGCTATGGATGTGGATACCATAGAAAAGGACACAATTTTGCGTGTGCCTGATATTGGGTGGATGTCAATAAATGCCATAAATAATATTGCAAAGGTGGAAATCAAGGAAAAGGCAAAATCTCCTAAAATCAGCAATTCCGTAAAACCCTGTAACCTAAAAGCCCTGTGTGACGGTGTAATTACAAGCACAACGGTGGTAAATGGTAATTGTCTTGTAAAAAGAGGCTCGGCTGTAGTGAAAAATCAACTTCTTGTCAGTTCGGTAATTGAGGACAATAACCAAAACCTTACCTATGTTCATTCTGAGGGTGAAATATTGGCGGATGTAAACCAGGAGAAAACCTTTTCCGTAAATATGAACAACAGTTACACATTGGATAAGAATTATACGGAAAAATCAAAATTGAATTTTTTGCGTTTCAGTATTCCTTTTGAAATGTCATCATCACATAAAGGTGAAAAACTGCCTGTTTTTAAACAGTACAGAGCGTGTGTAAATAACGTAACTCTGCCTTTAGGAAAAACAGTTTGTCGCAATTACTATTGCAATACAAATGAAAAACTAAATTCAGATACTGCCAAAAATATTCTGAAAAAGAAAATAAAATTACAGGAGTGTTTTGAATACAACAAAGGGAAAATCAAGTCTAAAAGAATCAACTTTACTCAAAACAACAATAATTACACAGCAAAAGTAAACTATATAATAAATAAGAATATTGCAGTTAAGCAAAAATTATCCGTGAGAAGTTGAGTATTTTAAATAATATGTTATAATAAAAGGGACTTATAAAGTGAAAGAGGAAAATATATGCGAGTTTTGTGTATCGGTGACGTGGTAGGAAAAATCGGTTGCGAGTTTTTGCGAGAAAAGTTACCGGCAATAAAAAGAGTAAAGAATATTGACCTTACAATCTGCAACGGAGAAAACTCCGCCGACGGCAACGGTATAACTCCAAGTTCAGCCGACTTCCTGTTTAACAGCGGAGTAAACGTAATTACACTGGGCAATCATTCCTTTAGACGTAGGGAGATGTATGATGTTCTTGATGAGGCAAAGGATATTATACGTCCTGCAAATTTCCCTGAGGGTACAACTCCGGGAATAGGTTACTGTACCGTAGATATGGGCAGACTTCAGATTAAGGTAATTAACCTGATGGGAACAATGCTGATGGAAAATAACCTTGACAACCCCTTCCATAAAATAGACAGTATCTTAAAGGAAACTGAGGAAAAAATAGTTATTATAGATTTTCACGCTGAAACCACTTCGGAAAAACTCGCCCTTGCTCATTATCTTGACGGCAGAGTGTCTGCGATTTTTGGCACTCATACCCACGTTCAGACTTCCGATGAGCGTATTTTAAATGGTGGAACAGGTTACATTACAGATGTAGGAATGACAGGTCCTATGGATTCCGTTTTAGGGGTAGAGCCTGAAATCGTAATCGAAAAATTCAAAACTCAAATGCCTGTCCGTTTTGACTTAAAAAAGGGCGAATGTAAGATGGAATGTGTCATTTTTGATATAGATGATAAGACAGGCAAAACAATTTTTTGCGAAAGAATGAGAATAATATAAAAAAGACTTGAAAATAATACTAAATATTTGTATAATATAATGTGAAGTTTTGTGTAAACTTAAAATATGAATAAAGGTATTAATTAGGTTAGGAAGTGTTTATATGCTAAACGGTCAAGACTTAAAATTTGCCGTAATATCAGGTTCAAATAATATCAGTTCCCAAAAGGCTCAAATTAACGATTTGAATATTTTCCCTGTGCCTGACGGCGATACCGGTACTAATATGTCAATGACTACTTCTGCGGCTGTAGTTGCAATCAGCGAAAGCAACGAAGATTCTGCCGGAGAAATGGCAAAGACAATCGCCTCTGCAATGCTCCGTGGAGCAAGAGGTAACTCCGGTGTAATTCTGTCCTTGCTGTTCAGAGGCTTTTCTGAGGGACTGAAAGGCAAGAGTTCCGTTGACGGAAAAGATATGGTAGAGGCACTTGGTCTTGGTGTTGACGCAGCATATAAGGCTGTTATGAAACCTACAGAGGGTACAATCCTTACAGTAGCAAGAGTTGGCTACGAGGGAGGACTTGCAGTATGCAACAATCCTAATATGTCTGTTTCCGATGTTTGGGAGGTTGTATGTGCTTCTGCTGAGGAGGCTTTGAACCAAACTCCCGATTTGTTGCCTGTACTGAAAAAAGCCGGAGTAGTTGACGCCGGCGGTAAAGGTTTGCTTTCCATATTCCAAGGTATGCTCTCATACTTTAAAACAGGCGAAGTTGTGGAGTACGTTGAGCAGAACACTCCTGAAGAAATGGACGAATTTGCAAGTGCAGCGGCAGAATTTGACGACGATATTACTTTCACATATTGCACAGAATTTATTGTAGGTCGTGACGAGGAAATCGCTACAGACCCTAACGAGTTAAGATTATTCCTTGAAACAATCGGCGACTGCGTTGTAGTAGTAAATGACGAGGAAATTATCAAAGTTCACGTTCATACCGAACAGCCCGGCGACGCTCTCAAAAAAGGTCTTGAGTTCGGTCAACTTTTAACAGTAAAAGTTGAAAATATGAAAGAACAGCATAAACAGGCAAAGGCTGACAATGTTAAGCGTAAACCAAAGAAAGAGAAATTTGTACCTCAAGAGCCTGTAGAGGAAGTTGGCTTTGTAGCCGTTGCAGCAGGCGAGGGTATTTCCGCATTATTCAAAGATTTAGGCTGTAACAATGTTGTAAGCGGCGGACAGTCAATGAATCCAAGTACAGACGATATTTATGCCGCTGTTATGGCTACTCCTGCAAAGAACGTAATTGTATTCCCTAACAACAAAAATATTATTATGGCTGCCGAGCAGACAGTTCCTATTGTAGAGGACAGAAAGGTTATTATAGTTCCCACAAAGACTATCCCACAGGGTATGACCGCTATGTTAAGTTATGACCCTGAGTTATCTGTTGAATCCAATAAGGATATGATGATAGACGCCGCTAAACAGGTAGGCACAGGCCTTGTAACATATGCCGCACGTAACAGCGAATTTGGCAGCAAAAAAATCAAAGAGGGAGAGGTTATCGCCCTTGAAAACGGTAAGTTGACAATTACCGAAAAAACCCCTGTAAAAGCCTTGGTAAAACTTGCAAAAGATATGATTACTCACGATTCTGCATTCGTTACTGTTTTCTATGGTGAGGATATTTCAGAAGAGGATGCAAACGAGGCTTTGGAATTTTTACAGGATAAGTTTGGCTCAAAGGTAGATATTTCCCTTGTAAACGGTGGTCAGCCAATTTATTACTTTATTTTAAGTGTTGAATAATTAAAATAACAGAAAACGGGCAGGCTCTCACCTGTCCGTTTTGTTATATCGAGGTTATTATGGCTTCTCTGTATAATGTAAAAATTGAACAACTAAAAGGTGTAGGGAAGAAACGAGGAGAACTTTTCAACAAACTTGGAATTTACTCTGTGGGTGAACTTCTGGAGTTTTATCCACGTTCATACGAGGATTGGACAACTTCTGAAAATCTCCTGACTGCCAACCACGGAGATGCGGTTTGTGTAAAAGGTCAGGTAGTAACTCCCATAAAAAACGGCTTTACAAAAACAGGCAAGTACATATCAAAACTTGAGGTTTTTGACGGAGAGAATACAATGGAAGTGGTGTTCTTTAACAACCGATATATAAGTTCTATGCTGAAATACGGCGAAACCTACAGTTTTTACGGAAAAATCAGCCGTACACTCAATGGTGTGCAAATGATAGCACCGGAATTTTCCCAAAAGGACAGCGACAATATTCATCCAATTTACAACCTGACAGCAGGACTTACAAACAGAATGGTATCAAATGCAGTAAAACAGGCTATTACTATGCTGCCTGAAAAACTGAATGACCCATTGCCTGAAAATTTGCGAGAGAAATTTAGCCTGTGTAATTTAAGATTTGCCATAGAAAATATACATTTTCCAAAGGATAACAATTCCCTTGAAACAGCAAGAAAACGTCTTATTACCGAGGAATTACTTGTGCTTAATTTAGGGCTTAGGCAACTTAAAAATCACCAAAGAGAAAACAACACCAACATAGTCAAAAAAGATTTTTCACAGGAATTTGAAAATCTGCTTCCATTCCCTCTGACAAATGCTCAAAAACGTGCAATTTCCGATTGCGTAAAGGATGTTATGAATAGAGAAGTTACCCTTAACAGGCTTGTCCAGGGTGATGTGGGTTCAGGTAAAACCGCTGTAGCCGCATCATTGGCATATACGGTGATAAAAAACGGTATGCAGGTTGCCTTTATGGCGCCTACGGAATTACTTGCGGAACAGCATTACAAAACCTTTGTAAATTTCTTTAAAAATACAGATATTAACGTATCTATGCTGACAGGTTCACTAAAACAATCCGAAAAAGATAAAGTCCGTGATGCTGTCCAAAAGGGAGAAATCCAAATAGTTGTAGGTACTCACGCATTGATAACAGATAAAACACAGTTTTATAATTTAGGACTTGTGGTTACAGACGAACAGCACAGATTCGGAGTTTCCCAACGTGCAAAATTGCTGTCAAAGGGAAATAATCCCCACCTGCTTGTTATGAGCGCAACCCCAATCCCACGTACATTAGGATTGATTATTTACGGCGACCTTGATATTTCCATAATAGACGAACTTCCTCCCGGACGTCAGAAAATCGACACCCTTCTAATCGGTGAGGATAAACGCCAACGTGCATTAGGCTTTATAAAGCAAGAAGTACTAAAAGGCAGACAGGCATATATTGTTTGTCCACTTGTTGAAGAGGGGGAAATGGAACTTGCCTCTGCCGAGGAATATGCCGCAGAACTGATGCTCAATTACTTTCAGGATATTCCTGTGGGAATACTTCACGGAAAAATGAAAGCCCAAGATAAAGAAAGGGTAATGAAACAATTTTCCGATAACGAATTAAAAATCCTTGTGGCTACTGTTGTAATCGAGGTAGGCATCGACGTTCCCAATGCCACCATTATGATGATTGAAAATGCGGAACGTTTCGGACTTTCCCAACTTCACCAACTCAGGGGCAGAGTAGGGCGAGGTAAGGAAAAAAGTTACTGCATACTTGTGTCGAACTATAATTACGGAACTTCCTTTGAACGTCTTAAAACTATGTGTACCACAAGCGATGGTTTTAAAATCGCTGACGCAGATTTAAAACTGAGAGGGCCGGGCGACTTTTTCGGCTCTCGTCAACACGGACTTCCTCAACTTAATATTTCAAGTTTTGCAGATACCAAAAGCCTTGAACTGTCACAGAAAATCGCAGATTATGTAATGGCAGATTCTCATAATTTACTTGATGATAATTATCGTGGATTAAAAAGCAAAATATTAAGGCTGTTTGTAAACACAGGAAACAGTACCCTAAATTAACATCTTGTAAAAATAAAGACTTTATATTATAATAGTTTCATATCACAAAGGGAGGTATATTATGAAAAGAAAAATTTTCTCAATGATTCTTTCCTGTATTATTGTATCTTTAGTAGTTTGCTCTTCTGTGGCTCCTACCTATGCCGCAAACTACAAAAATAAGGTTAAATTGCAATCGGAAAGCGCATTGATTGTAAATATGGACACAGGGCAGACCGTATATGAGGTTAAAGCCAACAAAAAAATGTACCCTGCCTCTACTACTAAAATTATGACCTATATTGTAGTAGCGGAAAGTATTGAGGATTTTGAAAATACAAAGGTGGAAATCAAGAAACCTGTTTTAGATACTTTGCTTGGAACAGGCAGTTCTGTTGCAAATGTATCTGCACACGTTGGGGAGGAAATGTCTGTAATTGATTTACTTTACAGTATGATGGTTCCTTCAGGTAACGATGCGGCTGTAGTCCTTGCAGATTATGTAGGGCAAGGAGATATAAGCAAGTTCGTAGATATGATGAACAAGAAAGCCAAAAAGTTAGGCTGTAACGATACTCATTTTACAAACCCTGACGGACTTCACGATAAAGATCACTACACTACCGCTACAGACCTTTACAAAATGACAAAGTATGCCTTAACTTTGCCAAAGTTTGCCGAAATAACCGACACAGCAACTTATTATGTAGAGGGTGATACATATCCCCTTGTTACAACAAACTATATGATTGACGAAAACCGTGGCGGTGAATATTTCTATACATACGCAAAGGGTATCAAAACAGGTACAACCGACGAGGCAGGTCACTGTCTTGTAACTTCTGCAAGTGCCGACGGTTATTCATACATAGGTGTATTCTTAAATTCTCCTATCAATCACGAACATGATGTTTACGGCACAATGATTGACGCAAAGGAACTTTTCAGGTGGGCGCTGACTTCTTTGGAGTTAAGTCCTGTTGCCACAAAGGAAACACCTATCTGCGAACAAAAACTCAATTTGGCTTGGGGCAAGGATTCAATTCACCTTGTACCGGAGTCAAACATCAACGCAATCGTTCCTAAAGGCTTTAAGGAAAAGGATATCAAGATTGTAAGGGATATTCCGGAAAGCATCGACGCCCCTGTCGCAGAGGGAGATATCGTAGGTAAAGCGAAAGTATATTATGTAGGTGACGAGGCGGACGGAAAACAACTTATCGGCACAGTAAACCTTGTGTCCGGTGAAACTGTTGAGCGCAGCGGTATTCTCTATGTACTTGACGTTATAAAAAGCATTGTGGCAAGTCCATGGTTCTACCTTGTAATCTGCATAATTATTGTATTGCTGATTATTTACATTATTGTAAGTTCCGTAATCAGACACAGAAACAAAAAACGCAGAGGCGTAAGACGCTACAGAAACTTCTAATAACACAGAGGGTTGATTATTCAGCCCTCTCTTTTTTTAGAACTGTATTCTGTTATTTCTACATTATCCAAAAACCTGCCCAAAGCCTCTTTGCAGTCATTTCCCTGTTTAGTCAGGTAATTAATGGTGTTCAGACTGACCCCTACGGTTTTATCTGTTCTTTTATCATTAACAGCATCCCAAGGACAGGCACATTCTCTTATGTACGGATATTTTTTATTACTGTTTATATGTCCGTTACCACAGTAAAAATAGGGGATTTTTGCAATTTTCCCCTTATAGGTAATCACCTTTTTATATGTACTGTTCACAGCATTTTTTATTTTTTTCAGGTGACTTTTGCTGTACTTTTTCAGAAAATCTTTTTCGGAAATTAACTTTATATTTTCTTTATTGTTGCCGTGTTTATAATTGGAATATCGAATCAAAGTCAGCGCCTTTAAAGTTTCCTCTGTGTATTCTTCCATGTAATCGGCGCATACCATTTCCACTACTGTTTCCTGTTCTGTGTAATGCTTTAATTCTATATTGGAAAAATCTTTGTTAATCGCAAATAACATGGGAATTACAAGCATTAAAGATAAAATAAACAGCAATCCGATAACTTTCTTTTTCATATTTTAATCCTATCCAACATTTTGCATATATTTCCTTGACATAATACTGCCTTAGGTTTAAAATATTATATGAATTTAATGTAGATTAATATAACCTGTGTATATACGGAAGGAATATTTTTATGAAAAAACTTACAAACTCAAAACTCGCATGGATAACAGCCTTGCCTGTGGGTATTTTTACAATTATTATTAAAGTGCTGCAGGAAATAGGCTTTAAATTTCCTATTGACGACTATATGGTGTCATACGGAGTAGTCGGCGTAATACTTGCTATGTTTATAGTAAATATAGTTTTTGTTGCAACAGATAGAAAAACTTCCCCTGTTCATATTCTTAACAGGAATATACCTGCGTCTTTATTTGCTTTGTTGTCATCAACCTTTATTACCTCCTATTCTGTACTTGCATTTATTCAGATTTTTCAGGCAGGAGCAATAAACTTTGTTGATTTAATATGCGCAGTATTAGGCGTACTTTCGGCAATAGCCTTTGTGTTGGTTGCACTTGCACATTTCCAAGGAAGAAATTATATGCCCCGTATGGGTGCGTTTTTACTTGTATTGCCCTGTTGGTCTTGTCTATTGTTGATTAACGAGTTTTTGAAAAACCGCACAAATTCAGCGTTGACTATCGACCCTATCAAGTTGTTTTCCCTGATTTTTGCTATGATTTTCCTGTATATGGTTTCAATGGTTATCGCAACTGTTGAGGGCAAAAACCCTGTAAAGGCTTGTTTCCTTTATGGTTTGCCTATGGCTGTATGCGGAGTGGGATTCGGCGCAAAGGTAATCACAAGCGTTTTTGTCAGCGGACTTGACTTTTCCGAAAATTCTTTAGGATTTGCTTTCTTTGCTCTATCTTTTTACGGATTTAGCGTAGTTGCCGAGTTGACTAAAACTCTAAAAACAGTTGATGAGCAGATTGTGAAATTCGACGCAGGAGATATTGACGAGAACAATCGTATGTATGGTGCAGAGGGTGATTCACTGTTAATGCCTGAGGAAAATACAGGCGACTACGAATACGACTATGGCCCCTCTACAACTGAGGCTGAGGATTTTGTAACCGAACTTGATTACAACTATCTTGAGGAAAAAGATAAGCCTATAAGCGTTGCCTTTGATGAGGAGGATTATATTGTTACCTCAGAAACCGACGCAGATGAAAATGATGACGCAATCTATGTTCAAAAGGACAAGGCGGAAAGTTTTGAAAGCGGAATTTTGGAAAGCCGTTATGAGGAATTGTCCGAGGAGGATAATAAGAGAATTGACGATTTGATTGCAGAAATCAATTCAAACTGTGAGGAATAAATTTATTTGTTGACAATAGTAGTTACAAGTGTTAAAATAACTTCAATAAGTGCGTTGATAAGGATATGACGTTTGGTTTAGTTTTTCAGAGAGTATGCGGTTGGTGTAAGCATATATTCGACCCTTGCGTTACCACCTTTGAGTTTGTGTAGGAAATGACACAACGGATAGCCCCGTTACAGGCAATTAAGGGTTCTGTAAATCTATTTAGTTTTACATTCGCCAAAGTTGGGTGGAACCGTGACGTTATAAATTATGTCGCCCCAATATTCTTTTTCGGAATATTGGGGCGTTTTATTTTAATAGGAAAGGAAGTATATTCAATGATTAATGTTGAATTAAAAGGCGGAGTAGTAAATCAGTACGAAGAAAATATTACTCCGGCAGAAATTGCGAAGTCAATAGGTATGGGACTTTATAAGTCCGTATGTGTTGCAAAAATTAACGGAGAGATTTTCGATTTACGAACTCCGCTGACATCGGATTGTAAACTTGAGTTGTTGACCTTTGACGATAACAACGGCAAAAAAGCATTTTGGCACACAGCCTCACACGTACTTGCACAGGCTGTAAAAAGATTATATCCGGATGCAAAATGTGCAATCGGCCCTGCTGTAGATAACGGATTTTATTATGACTTTGATGTAAAAAAACCCTTTACAGCAGAGGATTTAGAGAAAATCACAGCAGAAATGAAAAAGATTGTTAAGTCAAAAATTGCTGTTGAAAAGTTTGAACTTGAGCCTCAGGCTGCTGTCAAAATGTTAGAGGATATGGGTGAAACCTACAAGGTTGAACTTTGCAAGGAACATACAGAAAAAGGTGAAAAAATCAGTTTTTACAAACAGGATGATTTCACAGACCTTTGTGCAGGTCCTCACCTTATGGATGTTTCCGCAATCAAGGCTATTGCTCTGACTAACTGCACAGGCGCATATTGGCGAGGTGACGCTAAAAACGCCCAACTTTGCCGTGTATACGGCGTTGCATATCCGAAAGCGTCTATGCTTGAGGAACACTTAAAAATGATGGAGGAAGCAAAACTCCGTGACCATAACAAATTAGGCAGAGAACTTGAACTCTTTACAACAGTTGACTACATCGGTCAGGGTCTTCCGATTTTACTTCCAAAGGGCGCAAAGATTGTCCAACTTTTACAGCGCTTTGTAGAGGATGAAGAAGCAAGACGCGGTTGGCAGTTGACAAAAACTCCATTAATGGCAAAATCCGATTTATATAAAATCAGCGGACACTGGGATCACTATATGGACGGAATGTTTGTAATCGGTGACGAGGAAAAGGACGACGAAGTTTTCGCTATGCGTCCTATGACCTGTCCTTTCCAGTATCAGGCTTATCTGAACCGTCAGCGTTCCTACAGAGATTTACCCCTACGTTATGACGAAACCTCAACATTATTCAGAAACGAGGCAAGTGGCGAGATGCACGGACTTATCCGTGTCCGTCAGTTCACAATTTCCGAAGGCCATTTAATGTGTACTCCGGAACAACTTGAGGACGAGTTCAGAGGATGTCTTGAACTTGCCGTATTTATGCTGAAAACACTTGGCTTATATGAGGACGTATCCTATCGTTTCTCACAATGGGACCCAAATAATTCAGAAAAATATATCGGCACGGCAGAACAGTGGGACGAGGCTCAGGGAACAATGCAGAAAATCCTTGACCACCTTGAAATCCCTTATGTTGTAGGTATTGACGAGGCTGCTTTCTACGGCCCGAAACTTGATATCCAGATTAAGAACGTTTACGGCAAGGAAGATACACTTATCACAATTCAGGTTGACCAGATGCTGTCCGAAAAATTTGGTATGGAATACGTTGATAAAGACGGCAAAAAGAAAAATCCTTACATTATTCACAGAACTTCAATCGGTTGCTATGAGCGTACACTTGCTTTGCTTATTGAAAAATATGCAGGTGCTTTCCCAATGTGGCTTGCACCTGTTCAGGTTAAACTTCTACCTGTTGCAGACCGTCACCTTGACTATGTTTATGAAGTTAAGAAAGAACTTGAGTCAAAGGGTATGCGTGTGGAAGTTGACGACAGAAGCGAAAAAATCGGCTATAAAATCAGGGAAACGCAACTTGAGAAAGTTCCTTATATGTTCATTATCGGTGACAAGGATATTGAAAACAATGCTGTATCCGTTCGTCATAGAAAAGAGGGCGATTTAGGCTCAATGCCGTTATCACAGTTTATTGAAATGGCAGTAAAGGAAATTGATACCAAGGAGATAAAATAACCTTTATGTATAACAATTCATACAAAGGGTTTGGTAAGAGAAAAAGAAGCAGATACAGAGGCGGTTACGGTACTGTCAACAGAAGAACAAAGATAAAAAGGGAAAAGGGTACCACTCATTTACAGGTTATCAGAGTGGCGGTCGCCCTGCTTATGGGAACGCTTATTATAGGCGGTACAATAATAGGTTTCTGTAATTATGACAGCGGAAATCCAAAGGCTGTTCCGAATAATGACACCTACGTTAAGGATACAGACGAGGATTTGCTGCGAGTTGTAAACAGAAACAATCCTCTTGACAGTACTTATGTGCCTGAACTTGTTGAATACGAGGGATATTCTGTAAATAAATCAGTTTCAAAACCTCTTGAAAACCTTTTAGAGGAAGCAAAAAATTCCAACATTGATTTATCCGTCACAGTTGGTTATGTGTCCTATGAAGAACAGGAAAAATTATATCAAAAAGAATATAACAGATTAAAGAGCAGCGGTAAATATTCAGACGTTAAGGCGCAGGCAAAGACTGAAACTACCGTGCCGAAGGCTGGGTGTAGCGAATCCCAGACAGGACTTTTGGTATCTTTTGCAACATCTGAAAAAAGCAATGATTTTCAGAATACAAAGGCATATAGATTTCTTGAGATGAATTGTGTAAAATACGGTTTTGTTCTCCGTTATCCTGAGTCAAAGAAAAGCCTTACTCAAATGGAGGGCAACAGCAGAATTTTCCGTTATGTAGGTAACGACAACGCAATTAAAATGATAAGTATGAATATGTGCCTTGAGGAGTACAGTTCATATCTGAAATCAAGATAATTAATTATTTTGAAAAAACTTTAAAAAATTACTTGCTTTTTTCAAAAATCTATAGTATAATTCTAATGTTAATTTGAATATATTCCGAATGAGGTGAAGAAAATGAAAAAAGATATACATCCACAGTATGAACAGACAACAATTACTTGTGCTTGCGGTAATGTTATTGAAACAGGTTCAACAAAGAAGGATATTCGTGTTGAAGTTTGTTCAAAATGCCATCCTTTCTTCACAGGTAAGCAGAAGTTAGTTGACACAGGCGGACGTGTTGACAGATTTAAAAAGCGTTTCTCTATGGAATAATTTTTTAAATTCAGTTGTAAACGGCGGCACAGAAGTGCCGCCCTTTTTACTATATATGAAGTTTTGACTATATAGCAGACTTGGAATTTTAAAAATGGTGATTATATGGACAAAAACTATAAAACCGTAAAATTTAATACAAAGGACGAATTTGTAGAAAAACGTTCAAGATTTATCGGATATTGTAAACCGGTGACTACAGAGCAGGAAGCCATTGATTTTATAAATAAAATAAAAAAAGACCATTGGGACGCAACTCACAACGTATATGCCTACAGTTTAAGAGAAGGGCAAATCAAACGATACAGCGACGACGGAGAGCCTTCCGGAACAGCAGGAATGCCTGCCCTTGACGTTATTTTGAAAAATGATGTTGTTGACGTTGTTGTAGTTGTCACACGATATTTTGGCGGTGTGTTGCTTGGTACGGGGGGACTTGTACGTGCATATGCAAAGGGTTGCAAAGTTGCCCTTGAAGCCGCAAATATAGTCACAATGGAACTTTGCAGTAAATGTAAAATAAGTTGCTCTTATAATCAGTACGGCAAGATAAACACACTTGTTATGCAAAAGGGCGGTTATGTTGACAACTGCGACTTTGCCGATAATGTAATAATAGACTTCCATATGCCTGTTGACCTTGTAAATTCTCTTAACAAATCTCTTGCCGATGCAACCGCAGGAGAGATTACGGTTGAGATTATAGGGGAAAATTATTACGAGAAAGAATAAATATTTTTGAGAAATCTGCAAATAATTTAGGAATAATATAAATTTTTGCGTATATATAGTCGAAGCACATTAAAAAGGAGGGATACTATGCCGTTGCCGGAGGGCTTTTTAAGCGAACTTAAAATGCGTAACGATATTACCGATGTTGCGTCAAATTATGTAAATTTAAAAAGACGTGGCAGAAATATGGTAGGCTTGTGTCCTTTCCACGGTGAAAAAACTCCTTCCTTTAATATCTATACCGAGAACGGCTCGTTTTTTTGTTTCGGTTGCGGTGTAGGCGGTGATGTAATCACCTTCATTATGAAAAGTGAAAATCTCGACTACATAGACGCCGTTAAATTTCTTGCCCAACGTGCAGGAATGGAAATGCCTGAAAATGGTTTTGACGACAGTATGTCACTTTTGAAAAAGCGTATTTACGAGGCAAACCGTGAGGCGGCAAGGTTTTTTTACAGTCAACTCTATTCCAAAACAGGGGAAATCGGTCTAAACTACTTTCGAGGCAGAGGTTTACAGGAAAAAACTATCCGTCACTTCGGACTTGGTTTTGCCGATGATAACCGCTTTTCCCTCTGCAATCACCTGAAATCAAAAGGCTTTAAAGACAGCGAAATTGTTGCCGCAAATTTAGCATTTCAAAGCAAAAGCGGCAGAGGAATTTATGACAGATTTAATAACCGAGTAATGTTTCCTATTATTGATTTAAGGGGAAATGTTATTGCTTTCGGCGGTAGGATAATGACAGACGAAAAGCCAAAGTACCTCAACACCTCCGACACTCCTGTTTTCGAGAAAAGTGCAAACCTTTTCTCACTTAACAATGCAAAGAATACAGGGGAAAGAACGCTGATTCTCTGCGAGGGATATATGGACGTAATCGCTGTCAATCAGGCAGGTTTTCAAAACGCAGTTGCAACTTTAGGTACAGCCCTTACTCAAAAACAGGCTGTGCTTATGAAAAGATATGCAGACGAGGTTATAATTTGCTATGACGCCGATGAGGCAGGTCAAAAGGCTACTGCAAGGGCTATTGAGTTGTTGAGAAATGCAGGATTGGTAATAAAGGTTGTGTCTATTCCGCAAGGTAAAGACCCTGACGAGTTTATCCGCAGTAGGGGGAGCAGCGGTTCCGAAGCCTTTAAAAATGTCCTTGAAAGCAGCGGCAACGATGTTGAATACCGCTTAAGCAAGTCGAAAAATAAGTACAATATGAAACTGCCTGAAAGCCGAGTTGCATATGTAAATGAATGTGCCGGTATTTTATCCGAATTGGATAACCCTGCGGAACGTGAAATTTACGCCTCTAAAATCAGCGATGAACTTGGAATTTCAAAGGAATCAATTTTACAACTTGTGGAAAAAAATCTAAAAAGAAAAAACAGCAACAGCAGAAAAAAAGAATTTAGAGCAATTCAAACCAAATTAAGCGGTAGAGATGATAAGGTGAATCCGGACAGGTATAAAAAACCACGTGTAACTTCTGCCGAGGAGGCTTTGTTAGCATACTTACTGAACCATCCGGACAAACTTAATTATATTACTTCTCAAATTGACGAGAGTAAAATACAAACGGAATTTTACAAAAAACTTTTCGTATATTTCTGTGACAGAATTAAAAACGGATATGACCCTCTGAATACCGTTTCGGGGGACTTTACAGCGGAAGAATCTGCAAGGATTTTTCAGATAGCAAACTCCTATTCTTCACGAGTTTCTACAGAACAATCCTTGCAGGAGTATATAGATGTAATTAATGACGAGTTTCTGAAATTGAAAACCAAGGATGTTGCAAATGCCTCTATTGAGGATATTCAGGAGCAGTTAAAAAGAATAAGGGAAAGTCATCAGTAATGATGAGGAAAGGAAATCAGAATGGTAGTACAACAGGATAAGAAGTCAATAATCAAGGATTTAACAGAGTTAGGTAAAGCAAAGGGCAGTTTGACCAATGACGAAATTATCGAGGCTTTAGGAGAAATTGAATTTAAACCTGAGGAACTTGAAAAACTCTACGACAACCTTGAACAGTTGGGTGTAGATATTATTGAAGAGGACGTTGAAAACCTTGTAATTGAGGAACTCGAGGAAATAGCAGGAGCAAAAGACGACGGTTCAATGGAAGGTGGAGATGCTCTCTCTATTGACGACCCTGTAAAGGTTTATCTAAAGGAAATCGGCAGAGTACCTTTGCTTACTCCTGAGGAAGAGGTGGATTTGGCTATCAAAATTGCCGACGGTGATTTAGAGGCTAAAAAGCGTCTGTCCGAGGCAAATTTAAGACTTGTGGTTAGTATTGCCAAAAGATACCTTGGCAGAGGTATGCAGTTTTTGGATTTAATTCAAGAGGGTAATTTAGGTCTTATTAAGGCTGTAGAAAAATTTGATTACACAAAGGGCTTTAAGTTTTCCACTTATGCTACATGGTGGATTCGTCAGGCTATCACAAGGGCTATTGCCGACCAGGCTCGTACTATCCGTATTCCTGTTCATATGGTAGAAACAATCAATAAAGTTAAGAAAGTTTCAACACAAATTCTCCACGAGCAGGGGCACGAGCCTACTGCCGAGGAAGTTGCTGAAAAGCTTGATATGTCAGTTGAAAAGGTCAGAGAAATTTTGAGAGTGGCACAGGAGCCTGTTTCCCTTGAAACACCAATCGGTGAGGAAGAGGACAGCCAC
>JAQXSC010000029.1 GCA_029218825.1 Oscillospiraceae bacterium
AATTTTCATAAGCTCCTGTCGAGCGTCATCATAGGGCAAATCGTAGCAGATATTCAAGTTAACCTCACCGCTGCTTACCTTTTGCGCACCGTCGATAATGTACTTGTTTCTAAAACCTGCTCGAATTGGAGCTAAATCCTCCGCAGAAAGGGCTGACAGTTTTTCTGCTGTAGGAAAGGTATATTCACCCTCAGGTAGTTTTTCGCCGAAATTTTCACACAATCGCTCCACTATACCCTTAATGCGCTTTATATTGTTGTTTTGTGAGATTATAAAAGTGCAAAGGGCTTCCCAAGGGTCTTGACGTAAAATTCTTATTCCGGGAGCATAGGCAGAGGCTTCCTTTAAAACAGGGTGGATATTGCTGATGCTGTCCCTGATTTTTCCGTAGTCAAGTTGTAAATCAAGGTAGTTATACCAAAGTTCGTAATCCTCCATAGGGGCATTGTCAATGTATAAATCCGTGCCGATTAAATCCATAGTAACCGCCCTGTTAAATGCTACTCCGCTGAAACTGCCGTTATCGTTTCTTTTCCAGCGAAAACTCTGACCGCAGTCTAAAGTTTCCCCTAAATCCAAGTCCTTAACTCCGCTGATTTTTATACCATTAACTGTTTTTGAGCATTCCATAAATGTACCTCTTTAATAATCTAAAAAAATTATACCATATTTTCATTAATCGTGGTATAATTATTAAAAAATATTTTGGAGTTTATTATGAAAGAAAATATATGCACAATACCAATTAACGATTTATTCAAGCCAAAGGACGGTTGCCCCATATGCAGAATGGAGGAAATGCTTGAGGAAACCTATGTGGAATATGCTGTAGGGGATTCTATGATGGAGCCAAACACAAGAATCCAGACAAACCAAAAGGGATTTTGCCACAGGCATTTTTCAAAAATGTTTTCCGTAGGGCAAAAGCTCCCTAACGCACTGATTCTTGAAACTCACCTACAGGAAATCATTGACAATGTTATGCCGAAAAAAGCAGGAAGTAAGCCTGACAAAAAGGCTATTGCAAAGATTGACGAGCTGTCAAAGACCTGTTATGTATGCGACAGAATTGAGCGAGATGTTCACCACCTGCTTTCCACAGTATTTGTCCAGTACCAAAAGGACGAGGAATTTGTAAAACTATACAGGGAGCAACCTTATATCTGCCTTAACCACTATTCACTTATTATGAAGTTGGCATCTAACAAGGGCGGAATATCAGGCAAAAATATGGCAGAGTTTCACAGGGACACCTACAATCTTTGCAAAAATTATTTAACAGAGTTAAAGGGCGATATATCCCACTTTTGCTCAATGTTTGACTACCGCAACCGAGGCGGCGACTTTGGAAACAGCAAGGACTCAATCGAACGCAGTATTGAGTTCCTCACAAAAGAAAAACCGTAAATTTTAAAATATTTCAAACTAAAAACCTATGGCAAAATACAGCCATAGGTTTTTTAAAAGTGTTTATAAATTTTTAACTGTTGACCTTTTACAATTCCAAGTCCTAAAAAATTATCCTCTCTGTCCTTTACTCTGAAAATTGTACCGTCGGCAGGATTAATTTTTGCAAGATATGTACGGGTGCAGTCAAGCTCACCGCCGTTGTAAAACCGCTTTGCCTGAGCGTCACTTACCTTTACATAGGGATAATTTGTAAAAAGGCTTTCGGTGGGGGCGACTTTGCTTTCAAGTCCACCCTTTTCTGAAAGTAACTTAACCTCATCAAGACTTACGCAATCCTCAATTTTGTATCCGCAGGCTGAAGTTCTTTCAAGGGCAGTCATAACCGCCCCTGTGCCTAAATCCTTGCCAATATCGTCAATTAAAGTACGTATATACGTGCCCTTTGAACAGGCAACCTGAAATTTTCCCCTTTGGCTGTTTTCGTCAAAATCCAACAGCTTTAGGGTATATACGGTAACAGCTCTGCTTTCACGTTCAACCTCTATGCCTTTTCGGGCAAGGTCATACAGACGTTTTCCGTTCACCTGAACAGCGGAATACATTGGTGGAATTTGAGAAATCTCTCCTTTGAATTTTTCAAGGGTATTTTCCAAATCCGCTCTGCTTACGTGACTTTCACTTTCCGTTAAAACCTGTCCCCATATATCAAGGGTGTCTGTGGTTTTGCCTAACTGGAAATCAGCAATATATTCCTTGTCGTGATTGGGAACAATGTCCTGCGCCTTTGTAGCATTTCCCAAAAGCAAGGGCAACACACCGGTAGCATTTGGGTCAAGAGTACCGGTATGTCCGATTTTTCTCTGTCCGCTGTATTTACGAACTACCGCCACAACATCAAAGGAAGTAAACTCCTTTGGCTTATTAATTAATAATACTCCGTTCATAAAGTTCTTTCCGCTGCCTCAATTAATGTGTCAATAACACCCTGCAAATCACCGTTGAGAGTACAGCCTGAAGCGGCTGCGTGTCCGCCTCCCCCAAACTGTTTGCAAAACTGACAGGCGTCAATATCTCCGTTTGTGCGAACTGAAACTTTATAAACTCCATCAGGCTTTTCACGGATTGTAATGCCCATTTTTACCCCCTCAATCTGACGTGGAATAGAGGAAATCCCCTCTGTGTCCTCGTCCTCAAGACCTTTGGTCATTTCAAGAGTTGTGTAAATCACAGCACATTTATCATCACAACAGAATATCATTCTGTCGTAAATTTCCCTTTCAAGTTCAATGCGTTTCTTGGACTTTGTTTCAAACATCACCTTGTTAATGTAACCGCTGTCACAACCGTATTCAAGCAAATCAGCACAGATACGCAAAGTTGTGGCGGTGGTGTTTGTGTAGCGGAAGCAACCTGTATCGGTGGAAATGCCTGTGTATAAACAGTTTGCAATTTCCTTGGTAAAAGTCACTCCCATTTCAGTCAAAATTCTGTATATTATCTCACAAGCCGCCGCTGAAGTATCGTCAACAAATTTTAGAGGTGCGTCAACTCGGTTTGACTTATGGTGGTCAATGCACAAGTCGATTTTGCCCTGATACTTTTCCTGATTACAGCCTAAAAGTTTTTCGTCTGCAACATCAACGGAAACAACACACTCCGCCTTAAAATCCTGTTCCTTAACGCCATTCAGCAGAAACTTAAAATCCTTTGGCAAAGCGGTAGTGATAACCCTTGCATTTTTGCCCAACTGTTGCAATCCAAGGCAAAGTCCGTAGCCTGAACCCAAGCAATCGCCGTCAGGATAGTTGTGAGTTAAAATCTCAAAATTGTCATTTGCTTTTAAAAAGTCAACAACCTTTTCAATCGTCATTTTCTTCCTCACTATAATCTTTAATATCCAAATCGTTTAGTATTTTAGAAATGTTTGCGCTGTACTCGATACTGTCGGTAGCCTTGAAAATAAGGGATGGAACATGTCTTAACTTCAATCGCATACCAAGTTCTCTGCGGATAAATCCGGATGCAGAGTCAAGCCCCTTGCAGGCTTGTTTGCTCCGTTCAAGTCCCTCAATGGCACTGACGTAAACTGTGCAATAGGAAAGGTCATTTGTAACGTCAACTCGGATAATTGACAGAAATGCGTCCTTTACCCTTGGGTCTTTCAGTTGACGGAAAATAGCAGTCAATTCTCTTTTAATATCCTCGGTTGTTCTCTCAATTCTATGTCCTGCCATAATAATTCTCCTGTACTTAATATCAAGCCTTCCCCAAAAGAGGAAGGCTTAACTTATTCTATTTAGTCGCGATATTCCTCAATGTCGTAAACCTCGAAAATATCGCCCTCTTTAATGTCATTGAATTTCTCAAGACCGATACCGCATTCGTAACCCTCGGCTACTTCCTTAACGGCGTCTTTGAATCTCTGTAGGGATGCAATAGTATCGTCGGCAATAATAATACCGTCACGTACAACCCTAACCTTTGCGTTACGCTGGATTTTGCCCTTTGTAACGTATGAACCTGCAATCATACCAACGCTCTTGATTCTGATTACGTTTCTGATTTCCGCTGTACCCAATTCAACCTCACGTGTCTTTGGAGCAAGCATACCCTTCATAGCAGATTCGATTTCCTCGATGCAATCGTAAATTACACGGTACAGACGCATATCTACGCCGTCACGCTCTGCGCTGTTAGCGGCACTTGCGTCAGGTCTTACATTAAAGCCTACGATAATTGCGTTGGATGCGTTAGCAAGCATAACGTCGCTTTCGTTTACAGCACCAACTGCGCCGTGAATTACGTTTACTCTAACCTCGTCATTTGTCAGTTTTTCAAGGCTCTGTCTTACTGCCTCAACTGAACCCTGTACGTCAGCCTTAACAATGATTTTCAGTTCCTTCATATCGCCCTGTTTCATCTGGTCGAAGAGGTTGTCAAGAGTAACCTTTGTCTGTGCGTTAAAGATTTCCTCTTTCTTTTCGTTCTTTCTCTGGTTAACAAGTTGACGTGCAAGGTGTTCGTTGCTTACTGCGTTGAAAATATCACCGCCCACAGGCACTTCGTCAAGACCGATAATCTCTACAGGTACTGACGGACCTGCGCTCTTAACCTTTTCGCCCTTGTCATTTGTCATTGCTCTTACTCTACCCAAGCAAGTACCTGCAACAACAACATCGCCTGCGTTAAGAGTACCATTCTGAACAAGAACAGTTGCAATAGGGCCTCTGCCCTTGTCAAGTCTTGCCTCAATTACAATACCCTTTGCCTGACGGTCAGGGTTAGCCTTTAACTCTTTCATATCTGCAACAAGCAGTACGTTTTCCAGCAAGTCATCAAGACCCATTTTTGTTTTTGCGGAAACAGGAACACAGATAACGTCGCCGCCCCATTCCTCAGGTACAAGTTCGTATTCTGTCAACTGTTGCATAACTCTGTCAGGGTTTGCACCCTCTTTATCCATTTTGTTAATAGCAACTACAACGCTTACCCCTGCAGCCTTTGCGTGGTTAATAGCCTCTACAGTCTGTGGCATAATGCCGTCGTCTGCGGCAACAACAAGGATAGCAATATCTGTAGCCTGTGCACCTCTTGCACGCATTGTTGTAAACGCCTCGTGTCCCGGTGTATCAAGGAAAGTAATAGGTCTGTCGTTAATCTGCACACGATATGCACCGATATGCTGGGTGATACCGCCTGCTTCACCCTCTGTTACATTTGCGTGACGGATTGCGTCAAGGATAGAGGTTTTACCGTGGTCAACGTGACCCATAACTACAACTACAGGAGCACGTTCTACAAGATTTGTATCATCGTCTTCGCTGTCGTCAATAATCTGCTCCTCGATTGTAACAACAACCTCTTTTTCAACCTTTGCGTTAAACTCCAAAGCGATTACTTCCGCTGTATCAAAGTCGATTACGTCATTGGCTGTAATCATAGAGCCCATTAAAAATGCCTTTTTGACAACCTCGGCAACAGTAGCCTTCAGACGTGACGCAAGTTCGGATACAACGATTTCATCAGGAACAGTAATTGTAAGCACTCTTTCCTTGCGCTGTTTCTCAATTCTTGCAAGTCTTTGCTGTTCGGTTTCACGTTTGCCCCCACGTCTTGCCTTTTGCTTTTGAGCGCGGTTTGTAAATTTCTGCTTTTTGCTTGTGTCCTGATTACGGCGGAGTTTATCGTTAGCCATATCGTCGTATTTCTGGTTGTACTTTTCAACGTCAACATTTGACTGACGAGTGTCGATAACTCTGCGGTTTGATCTGTGGTCGGAATACTCCTCTGTAATAGTATTAACCATTTTTTCCGGCTCTTTCTTTTTACCGGCAGGTTTTTTGTCATTTTTCTTTGACTTCGGAGCAGGTTTTTCCTCTGTTTCCACAGGGATAGCCTTGCTCTTTGGCTTATCCTCAACAACTTCTACTGTTTCCTGTTCCATTTTTTCGATAGCCTTGTCACGAACAGCAAAATATGCGGATAAATCATCCACTGCGTTTTCCTGTGTCATAACGTCGAATATCATATTGAGTTCGTCTGTTTCCAATGAAGCGGCAGACTTTTTGGAAACACCGCAGTTTTCCTCTAAAATCTCGGTAATCTTTTTACTCTTTACATCAAAATTTGCGGCAATTTCTTTTACCTTAAATTTAATCATAAGCATTTTCCTCCTGTTTCTCATTTTCAATAAGCACTGAAAGTTTTTTGGCAAATCCGCTGTCCTGAACAGATACAACCGCACTGAACTTGCCGATTGCATAACTCAGCTCATCAGTTGTCCTGTTGATTTTTAAAACCTTTACGTTACACCTGTGGCAATTTAAAAGTATCTTTTTTTCAGTATTCTTTGAAATGTTTGAAGTTACGATAACAAGTTTCGATATACCCTTTGTAACATCATCAATCACAGCGTCATTACCCGGGGTCAACTTTCCTGCACGTCGGCATAGTCCGAGAAGACTTAAAATTCTGTCATTCAACTTTTTCCATCTCCTCTTTCATACCGTCAAAAACTTCCTGAGGAATTGCAGTAGAAAAGGCACGTTCAAAACGTTTTGCCTTTATGGCTTTTTCAAGACAATTAATATTGTTGCAAACATATGCGCCTCTGCCGGGCTTTTTGCCGGTTAAGTCAAGGCTTACCTGACCGATTCCGATAACTTCGCCGTTTTCGTCCTTTACGTCAGGTGCTTTTACCACACGTACAAGTTCTTTTTTAGGCTTCATTTCACCGCAGCCTGTGCATTTGCGCAATGGTATTTTCTTTTGTTTCAATGCAATACCTCCGAAAATATATTATTCTTCAGTTTCTTCCTCTGTTTCTTCGTCCTCACCGTAGAATCCGGATTCAGGTCTGATGTCGATTTTCCAACCTGTCAGACGTGCAGCAAGACGTGCGTTCTGACCCTTGTTGCCGATAGCCAAAGACAGTTGTCCGTCAGGAACTGTTACCTTACACTGTCTTGCGCTTTCGTCAAGAATTTCAACCTTTATTACAGTTGCAGGGGAAAGTGCAGCCGCAACATATTTAGCAGGGTCGTCGCTGTATTCGATAATATCGATTTTCTCGTTGCCCAGTTCATCAACTATTTGATTTACACGGTCGCCTCTTGTACCGATACAGGAGCCGATAGCGTCAATGTTTTCATCATTTGAATACACAGCCATCTTTGTTCTGCTTCCTGACTCACGTGAAATCGCCTTAATCTCAACTGTTCCGTCATAAATTTCAGGAACTTCCTGCTCAAACAATCTCTTAACAAGTTCAGGACTGGTACGGCTTACCATAGCACGAGGTCCACGCTCGTTGTCCTTAATGTCGGCAACCAATACTTTAATCTGGTCGCCCTCCTGAAGTACTCTTTCGCCAACCTGTTCAGCCTTTGGCAGAGTAACGGCAGACTTGCCGATTTTGATAATAGCCACACCGCTTTGTGGGTCAACTTTCTCAACGGTTGCAGTAACAAGTTCACCTAACTTGCTCTTGAATTCCTGTAGCATCTGACCCTTTTCACCGTCACGGATACCTTGACGGATAACGCTTCTTGCTGTCTGTACTGCAATTCTGCCAAGTTGTTTTGGGTCTAAAGTAATCTCAAAATCCTTGCCTAAAGCGGCACGTTTACGCTTTTTCTGAGCCTCTTCAAGGGAAATCTCAAAGTCGGGATTTTCAACTTCTGCAACTACTGTCTTTACAAGTTTTACGTCAAATGCGTTTTTCTCCGGAATAATCTTAAAAATTACGTTGTCATTTCCGCCATATGAATTTTTACAAGCAACCTTGATAGCCCTCTCGATTTGCTCAATCATATAGTCCATTGGTATTCCTTTTTCTTTTTCCAGCAAAGAAAGTGCTGTAAATAATTCCTTATTGTTCATTTTTCCAATTCATCCTTTCCTTATAAGTCAAAGTCATCTAATTTAATCCAAGCGGTGTCTTTTTTGTTAATAACAACCTGATTTTCACCGCTGTGGTCCTCTATGGTAACGTCGCCGTTGTTATAGTCAACCAAAACTCCCTTAAATTCCTTACCTATTCCCTCAAGAGGTCTAATCATATTAACCATAACGTCTGCGCCGATAAACTGCGTAAAATGTTCATCTCTTACAAGAGGTCTTTCAAGCCCCGGAGAACAAACCTCCAATATATAACTTTTGTCGATTGGGTCTTCCCTGTCAAGAGGTTCTTCGATTGCACGAGAAATCTCCTCGCAATGATTTATGTTGATACCCTCATCACAGTCAATATAAATCCTTAAAAACCAATCTGCGCCTTCCTTTAGAAAACGTACGTCCCACAAGTTCAGATTGTGTTCGTTTACGATAGGCTCAACTATTTCCCAAACTCGCTCAACAGTATTGCCCTTTTTTGTTGCCATACAATTCCTCCTTTGCCCTAATAAAAACAAAAGCAAGAAAGCGTGCGCACCATATGCGTGCGCTTTCTTTAGCCATCGCTCGTGCGCACGCAGGGCGCAACTGAGCGGGCAATATAAATTATTTTTTGTTTGATAGGATTTATTGAAATATTAAAGTTTGTATAAATTGTGATAATTTAAAAATAAATTATACAGTTGGTTGTAATATCCTATCAAATAAATACAAAGGAGTGAGCCCTGAAACTCACTCCTTTTATTAAAATTATTCATCGTTAGAATTATAGCACTTAATTACTGTAAATGCAAGGGTTTTGGAAATTTTTTTGAAAATTTCCTAAAAAACAATATCGTCGTCTCCCTGATATACCTTTGGCGCCTTTTCTCCGCGGAATAAAACCAATTTACTTCTTCTTTTTCCTGTTTTTAAATCTGTCACGGTAGAGTTTCACAAGGTAACCGGCTAAAATTATCACCAAAGTGAAAGCGCAACAAAGGGCGATAGTCAGACCTTGATTATCGGCATCGGTTATGGAAATCCTCTTATTGGATTTTTGGGTTAATACCGCATTTGAGGTTTCCGTACTGACAGAACTTTTTTCCTGTTTTCCTACGGAGTTTCCTCTTTGATAACCGGAACTCGAAATTCCGTTTTGAGATTTCACCGAAACACAACTGCTTGTGCCTTTAAATTCCTCAATGTTTTTCAGATTATTGCTTACACAGTCACTTGCGGAAATGCTGATTTTACTTTCGCCGTAATCCAAAGCCTTGAATTTTACGGAAAATAGGGTCTTGCTTTTATCCAAGGCTATACCATTGGCACACAAGAATATCAACTTAACCTGATTGTCCTTGTTACGATATTTTACAAGGCTGTCGGAAAGTTCCGTCTTTCCTTCGCGCCAGGCAAGTTTACTTGAATCATATTTGATTATAAAGGTTGCAGCCGAAATAATTTTATCAGAATCAACCGCTACATTTACGTCAAAAAGCCTGTTCTTTTGGGCGGTTACATTCTCGGTAACGATACTGTCGGCGCAATTTACAACAGGCATAAAAACGGAGAATAAAATGCAAAAGACTGCACAAAACGAAATAATCTTTTTCATATTATTCCCCCTTTTTGATTTTCGTTACAAGTTTTCCAATACAATTCGACTTCTGCATAATCAAGTTTTATCAATATATACTATACCAAAATATCGGCAAAATAGCAATAAAATTCTATTTTGTTATGTATATTTACCCATTGAATTTCAACTGTATATTACACAAAACGCACCAAGACATAAAGTCTTGGTGCGGTGGTTTGTGTTTAGATAGATATTGAATTATTTAACCTTAACTTTTACAGCCTTTGTTGGCTTTGAGTAAGCAATCTTCTTTCCTGATGTTACAAATGCTTTAACGGTTACTTTGTACTTGCCGGACTTCTTGACTTTGATTTTCTTTGTAACTTTTGCTTTCTTTAACTGTTCCTTTGACAGAGTAAACTTTTTGCTGTAAGTTTTCTTGCCAAGCTTGTAGGTTACTGTAAAGCCTTTAGCATCCTTAACTTTATTATAAGTAACCTTGATAGCCTTCTTTGCAGGTTTAACAGTTACCTTTGGAGTCTTTAGTTTTTTAGCCGCAATAGTTCTGCCTTTTTCGATTACTTCACCGCAAACAGCACAAACCTTGTCGCCTGTGTTACCCTTTGTAAAGTATGTAGCGGATTTAGCGCCCTCTGTCTTTGTTGTTGCGTGGTCGCATTCTGTTGGCTCAGTTTCTGTTGGCTGTGGAACAGTTTCTGTTGGCTGTGGGTCTGTTGGATATGTTGGCTTTACGCCGATTTCTGCAATCGGATAATCCTTTGCAGGGTCAAAGCAGAATACAACTTCAAGTCCGTCAAAAGGTACTACAATCTTACCGTTGTTACCCATTCCGTCAGGATGCCACTTATCGGAACTGTCAACAACTTTAAACTCGTATGTTCCTGCCTTTGCATTTTTGATAGTTAAATAGTAGAGGTCGCCCTCTTTTGTCATACC
>JAQXSC010000030.1 GCA_029218825.1 Oscillospiraceae bacterium
CTTTATTGGGTAACTCTTTTTTTACAGTATCGGCTACATATATGGGTACAAGATAATAGCCCTCCCCTTCAACATACAATACATCTGTTCTCACCCTTGAAGCGTTGTCCGCTATTGCGGTACCTTTATGTACAGGAACGGTTAATGTTGATTTTTCAATTACCTTTACCTTTTTTACAAGTGGTCCTTTACTGCCATCACTCTTTGGCTTATAGAATTTTTCTTCAAATGCAGCTTTTGCATCTCCGCCGAACTCCTTTAGTCTTTCAATCAGTGCATTATAAAGCAAAATATCACTGGACGGGTTGAAGTAGTTTTCTATTTCTCCGTTTTTTAATTTAAGTGACGTAAGAGCAACCTTTGAAACAGAACAGTTTTTTCCGTCAATTTCATAAGGCTTTCTTATAGTATCCTTGTGAGCTGCTCCTGAATTTTTTCTTTTTGTCATACGTGAAACAAATATGGGCTTAACATCCTCACCTACCGAATAATTTGGCAATGGACACTCGAGAAGATACCTTGACGGATTTTCAGAGCATAAAATTTCCATCTCTTTTCTAAAATAGGGATAGGGCATCGGAAAACGATTAATTACTTCTTCGGTTCTTTTATCAACATCAAAATACTGACCCTTATTGTCAATATGCTCATTCTCGTGATATTTTGAATATTCAGAAATGCGTTTTATCATAGCCTGGGTTATACAAGCAATTACGACGGCGTCAACAGCATGATGCACGTCACCGTTTTCACGGATTTTAGAAATCCCCCATCGTTTGCGCACATAAGCCGTTGCTGCTCCGTTTACGGCAACGATAGTGTTCTTTCTGCCTGTAGAATTCGGTGCAAGTAAAAGATATTTTTTAAGATAGTTAAGCAAAAATCTTGAAATATACTGGGTATCTTGAAGATTTCGCTTTTTGAAGCCCGAAAGGTCATCATCAGTTAGTGTTTCCCTTAAAAGGTTTTTCTTTTTCCTGTTGCGTAGATTTGAGTTATTAACCCAGAGATAAAATGAATCCCTTTTATCTCCGGTCAAGTATTGCATAGGAAGTCTGTTACCCTTTTGCCTGTTTTCCGACGAAAGCACAAGCACCTTGTTATTGTACGTATCATCAAAACTTATGGAATAGGGAACTATATGGTCAATATCGGTATATCCTGTTTCAAACAGTCGGTCAATACTAATCGGCGTTAATGAGTAGGGACAAATTCCATCCTGTTCCTCCCACAATTTCAATTTTATGAGATCCTGTCCTGTAGGCTTTAGCAAATGAAATTCATTTCGCAATCTTTTCATAATTCGCTCATTTGCCGCTTGATTTTCCTTTTGGTGCTTTTCAATATCCTTCCTATCTTTGAAGTTTTTCGAAAGTTCTCTCGCAAGCTCAAGATTGACAAATACAGGGCTGTCGCTAAATTCTCTGATAATTGCATTAATTACTTTGATTGATTGGGATACTGCTCGTCTAACTACAGGGTTTTTCAAATCCTGCAACTCAACTGCTTTTTCCGGATTTGCAGGTAGAAACTTTCCTTTGCACTGTTCATCAGCCTTGAAATTATATCCGGCACTTTTGCAGGCATCATTATAAAGTTGCCCCTGTTTAAGGAACGGTATAATCTTTTCAATCGCCTTAACAGACAGGTTACCGGTTTTACTGAAACTGGGCAAGGTTAGGGCAATACGTATTTCAACATTATCAAAACCTTTATCGGCAAGATAATTTGAAATTTTATTGTCATTCTTATAAACTGAAAGAGCATATGCAAGGGCATTTTTCTTTTCTGTACTCCATTGTATAAATGACTCTCCGAAAGCTTTTTTGAAAGTGTGATAAGCATTGAGATAAGAAAATTTCATTTTTTTCTCAGTGTCTTCAACAGATTTTTCACCGTAAGAAATATTAAAATACTCGCTATCTGATAATCCCAGTTCCTTCCTGAGTGATTTGTAAGTGATAGAATTTTTACTGAAAGCAAGGTTTATAATCTTGTTTCTCTCATTCTCGGTTAAGACTCTTTTTCCTTCCGCAGATATTATCTTTAGCGCATTAACCTTTGAAAGTAAATTGAAATATTCAAATGAAAACGAGGCTTTAACTGCTCTTGGCTCATTCTTTTCAAAGGTGCATTTGCCCAGCATTTTTTCAATCTGATTTCCACCGTAAATGCTATCTCCTCCGGGGCCATCATCGAACGAACGCTGGGAAAGATAGATTTCAAGATAATTATTTTCAAGCATTTCACTTGCAATAGTGCTGCCGAATTCTCTTTGCTTACTGAAAATCAATTTAATTTCATCACAGTAATCTTGTCTTGCAAAGGTGTTTGAATAGATGTCAGCCTTATTTCTCTTGTATTCAGCGAACTTTTCATCTTTGTAAAGCATCTCGCCTATAGTTCTGTATCCTTTATTTTGCAGAAGCTTTTTATTTTCTTCCACTGCTGAAAGCAATGCACCATCTTCACTTTTTTTATTCTGAGAATCAATCTTGCGGTTTGATTTGAAACCTCGACGTTGAGAAAGATGAATAAGCAGTCTTACAAATTCTTCTTTATTTAGTAAACTTTCAAGTGCACGATATCTGATTTCATATATATCAGGCATTTCTGTTACTGTCTGATACATATTATTAATCTCTTCAACACTCATAATCCCGCTTTGCTCAATAAGAAACTTTATTCTCTCTTTTCTGAATCGTTTTCTCCGTAGTCTGCGTCTCATACCTCTATTTTCTCTGCGAGGCGCGGCAAGTGATGAACCGTCCTTTGGGTTTTCGGCTGCATCAAAAATTCTTGAACCCATTTTCATAATCCTACAGGGCTGATCGTTGCCATCTAGCATCACAACAGCATAACCTATTGATGTAATTCCAATATCTAGTCCTATTGAATATTTCATAATAACCTCCTATAAAACAACATAAAGATGTATCAAAAAATAAAACAATGCACCTTTAAAGGAAACCCTTATATAAAAGATGACGCTCCGTCAAAAGACGGAGCGTCAGAGCTTTGCGGTATACTACCTTATCATAGTAACCTAATTGTTCTTGGTATGATACAATTTACTAATATTATACATATATTCAGTGGTTTGTCAACAAAAAATTAATAATTAATATCATTACGTGCTCCATCTTAATTATTATTTTACAAATATTAGTGCATTTTGTCAATATTTGCCATATATCAATATTCATTATTTAAATTTTTATCTAAATTAAACTATAATTCAAATATTTTCCGAAAAACTTTTAGGATTTCAAGACATTGAGATAGAAAAAATTGAAGAAATTGATAATTCAATCCATATTTTTTGTCAATTAACACGTAAACCTCACAAATATCCTGATTGTGGTAACCACACAGACAAAGTTCACGATTATCGTGAACAGGTTATCAAGGATATCCCGGCTTTTGGTAAACATATTTTTATCCACCTTAAAAAGCGTAGATACCGTTGCTCCTGCGATAAGCGTTTTGCTGAATACTACTCTTTCCTACATCGTTATCACCGTATGACTAACCGACTTACTGCTTACATAATTGACAGGTTAAGACGTGAAATATCTTTTTCCTGCGTTGCCAGGGAGTTTAACCTATCTGTTAGTACTATTATCAGAATTTTTGATTTGGTTTCTTACACTATAAAAGGATAGCCTACTGCTCTTTCTATTAATGAATTTAAAGGCAATACCAATGGCGAGAAATATCAGTTGTTTTCGTAATCGCATTTTACATATTTTTTCTCATCAAACGCAAAAACAGGCGACAGTCTTTTTGCAATCGCCTGTTCTATTCATTTTTCGGGTTTACCCCAACTATTTACAAAGAGCCTGAAAAACGAGTAGCCTTTGCTACTCGCCTTCTTTTGGCTCCCCCAACTTATGAATAATAAAGGATATTACCCCTACCTCGAACCTTGTGGCGTGTTGCCTTGTGTACACTTTCTGCAATCCCATCGCCCTAAAAACGCTCCACCAGAGCGTTTTCTATACGGGCTTTTCGAGCCCGGTTGTGCTGAAAAT
>JAQXSC010000031.1 GCA_029218825.1 Oscillospiraceae bacterium
CGGTATTGCAATGGATTTTCTAAAGCATTAGCGAAGCAACAAAATATTGATTGTATACTATTTTGAAAATATAAATTTGTTTTCCATCTTATACAGTCAAAATCATAAACTTAACATTGTAGAAAATTTAGATTCTTCTTATTAGTCAAATTTATTAATATATAAAATAATATAGATAAAATCAATACATTATAAAACAATTAGTCCTGCTTCAGAAAGAAGCTTTTTGTTTTTTTCAATAATTCTTTTTCGTTCAGTATCCTCACGATTTTTTATTTTTCCCAAATAAACCTTATCGTTATAACATAACGCTCGTATGTACTCAATGTCCTCATTGAAATCATTAACACTTTCAAGAATTGAATTGAATTCTTCTTTAAAATCCATATATGAGGCATAATGCAATATTTCATCAAGACGCTGAATGATATAGAAACTTTCAAATCTGGCACGAATCAATAATTCGTTGATCTTTTTATTGTCACTTTTCGATAATAAATTCAAAGAAACCTCTCCTGAGAATAATTCTGAAATTAATTCAAAAGGATCCATTTGGGGTTTTTCGTTGAGTTTTCGAATATATTTCTGAGATTTTGTGTTATAATCATCAATACTTTCGCAATCAAATTGAGAAAAACATTCCTTATAGACATTAAAGGCACTTTGGATTTTTAATACCATATCCTTGTTGTTTCCATATTCATATTTCCACTCTATATCATCAAGAATATTTTTAGCAAAGGCAATTCGCGCTAACGAAAAATCATTATTTTCATTTTCATCTTCTATACTTACAAAATCTTCATAAATAGGTTTGCAGTAGTGAATTATGTCGAAAGAAACAATATCAATCGTTTTTCGTGTCCAAATACTTACCCTGTTGAACATATCATTTTGAAACTTCACAAAGCAATTCTTATAAAATCTATAGTGGTTATTAAACATAAACTCAGAAAAAATATTAATAAAACAACTTAGTATTTCTTTTCTACGCAAATACAAGCCCTCCCAAACTAACTCCACCTGTTTCCGGAGCAAAAGCAATACAACCTATAATGTAAACTATTGTAAAACCTACAGTTATATAGACATAAGCATCCTCACGAGCAAAACTTTCATTCCTATCTGATTTCTCATAATAGTAATATCTTACAATACCATGTTTGTCATAATAATATCTAACATAATATTCTTTGTAAGCAAAAGTTCTTCCTTTAAATTTATCCCCCAATTCCGATTTATTAACCACTTGTTTTATAAATATTATATCACTGCCCCACGGATTTGTCTATTAATAATTCCCAAAAATCAGTACGTAATACGCAAAAAATTCCCCAAACCGAAGTTTGAGGAATTTTGTTGGAGGCGTCACCCAGATTTGAACTGGGGAATCAGAGTTTTGCAGACTCGTGCCTTACCACTTGGCTATGACGCCGTATCTGTTAGGTTGTAAAAATGCACTTAAAACGAACATCTCTGTAGCTCGGTCTAAGTGCATTACTGGAGCGGATGACGAGGCTCGAACTCGCTACCTCCACCTTGGCAAGGTGGCGCTCTACCAGATGAGCTACATCCGCATATTTTGGTGCCTCCGGACGGAATCGAACCATCGACACGGGGATTTTCAGTCCCCTGCTCTACCGACTGAGCTACAGAGGCACATTTTGGCGACCCGGAACGGGTTCGAACCGTCGACCTCTAGCGTGACAGGCTAGCGTTCTAACCAACTGAACTACCGGGCCAAAATGTTGGTGGGAACAACAGGGCTCGAACCTGTGACCCTCTGCTTGTAAGGCAGATGCTCTCCCAGCTGAGCTATGCTCCCACGCCAGTCACCATTTCGTCAGCGACAAGTAGTATAATACTACAGAACTATCTAAATGTCAATACTTTTTTTAAAGTTTTTTTAATTTTTTTCAGATTTATTTTTTATTATGTTTTCAAGGTCCTCTTTTGTGAACCTATAATTCTTGTTACAGAACTGACAATTCACCTCTGCATAGCCTAAATCATTGGCGCAGTACCGAATATCCTCGTCGCTTAATCCTGCCAAGTATCCCTCAATCTTACTGCGTGAACAGGTGCATACATAATTTACAGGGGTTTCGTCGAGAACTTCAACCTCAAAACCATCAAGGGCTGTTTTGCAAATCTCCAGTATATCCATACCCATTGCAAGCATTGTTGTCATTGGCTCTAACTTTTCAAGATTTTTCTCAAGTTTTTCTATAGTACTTTCATCTGCACCGGGCAAAAGTTGAATTAACAAGCCTCCTGCCAACAACACCTTTTTGTCCTCTTTATCAAGCAACACACCTAAAGCACAGGCTGTAGGGATTTGCTCTGAAGTTGCATAGTAACTTGTTATATCCTCTGCAATCTCTCCGCTGACAAGTGGCACCTGACCGATATATGGATCCCCTGCGCCGTAGTCACGAATTACATTCAATGTACCGTCTTTACCTACTGCCGCTGCAACGTTAATCTTGCCGTTGTTATAATATTCCGTAGGGCAGTCATTGTTACCTACATATCCCCTTACGTTTCCTTTTGAATCGGACACCGCCAAAAGAGTACCGATAGGACCGTCACCCATTACTCTCAGGTTAATTGTAGCCTTATCCTGTTTAAGGCTTATACCCATTAATGACGCACCTGTGAGCAATCGACCCAATGCCGCTGTGGCTGAGGGGGAAAGTTTGTGAACCTGTTGCGCAGTAAATACTATATCCGATGAATCTATGGCTGCCGCCATAATTGCTCCGTCTGAGGTTATCGTTCTTATTACTTTATCCATATTATCATTCCTATTTATAACTTTCTTGCAACGTATATTGCACGTTGCTCATTTTCCTGTGGAGTTTCAAAGGTCATATCTCCGTAATATCCTATTACTTCAAATTTCGCCTTATTCAGCATTTCCGTTATCTCCCTGTGTGAATATGCCCTTTCCGAAAAACTTTCGCTTGTGCGAATATAGGCGTCATTCTCAGGGATAAAGAAATCTAAATCAATCTCCACTATATTATTTTCTTTTAAAGAATTTTGCCAAACACAATATACTTCCTCTGTATCATAAACAAAGGTATTATTTTCAAGAATTTTTTGATGCTTATATATTGTATTAACATCAAAAAGAAAATATCCCCCTTTATTCATAAAAAGAGAAACTCTGTCAAAGGTTTTCTGAACATCTTTTGGATTTGTAAGGTGATTGATACTGTCCAAGGTGCATATGCAGGTGTCAATGGTGCCGTATAGGTCTATACTCTGCATTTTCTGGCACAAAAACAGAATATTCATACCAAGCATCCCTGACTTATTCATAGCCTGTGACAGCATATCCTCGGAGCCGTCTATACCATAAACGACAACCCCTGACTTTGCAAGTTCCAAAGTCAGGTTACCTGTACCGCAGGCAAGGTCTAAGGTAAGCCC
>JAQXSC010000032.1 GCA_029218825.1 Oscillospiraceae bacterium
AAAATTGTATTATTCAGTTTTTTGACATCTATATATTTATCAAAAATTTCACCAAATGTTTTCATTATACCTAATTCTTTTCTATCTCTTCTATTAAAGCATCAACTAATTTATCTTCCGATACTTTATACAAAATTTCTCCTTTTTTAAATACAAGTCCGCAGCCGTCACCGCCTGCGATACCGTAGTCGGCTTCTTTAGCCTCGCCGGGGCCGTTTACCACACAGCCCATAACTGCAACCTTTATGTTTTTATTGCAATTCGCAAGTCTTTCCTGTACTTCATTTGCAAGTGAGATTAAATCAATCTTTGTTCTGCCACAGGTTGGACAGGACACAAACTGCACTCCTCCTGTTTCAATATCAATGGCTTTTAAAATATCCTTTGCGGCATAAACCTCTCGTACAGGGTCGGCAGTTAAGGAAACTCTGATAGTATCGCCGATATTGTGGAGAAGTAATGAACCGATACCTGCGGAGGATTTAATTATACCAAGTCTTTCCGTTCCTGCCTCTGTAACTCCTAAATGAAGTGGATAGTCGCACTGCTGTGATGCAAGTTCGTAAGCCTTTACCATTGTGGAAACAGTTGAACTTTTCATTGAAAGGACAATGTTGTTGAAATCAAATTTTTCTAACAGAGATGCGTGATACAAAGCGCTGTCACATAGTGCCTGAGGAGTAGGACTGCCGTATTTGGCAAGAATTTCCTTTTCAAGAGAACCGCTGTTTACACCGATTCTTATTGGAATATTCTTTCTGTTACAGGCGTCGGCAACTGCCTTTACCCTATCCTCCGAACCAATGTTACCGGGGTTGATTCTGATTTTGTCAATACCTGCCTCTACAGCCTCCAAAGCAAGTCTGTAGTCAAAGTGAATATCGGCAACTATTGGTGTTTTTACAGCCTTTTTTAAAGCTGGGATAAGTTTAATTGCATCTTTATTAGGAATAGCGGCACGGATAATCTCACAGCCCGCTTTTTCTAATTCAACCGCTTGTTTTACACTGTTTTCAATATCATCAGCAGGAACATTAAGCATTGACTGTATAGAAACCTTTGCCCCACCGCCGATTTTTACGTTACCTGCCGTAACCTGAATTTTACTTGCCATAATTTTACCTCGTTTTTAAAATAATTGCCAAATATCCTTAACCGTAATCAGGAATATAAATACTAATAATAAGCCTAAACCTATACTGTTTATTACCGCTTCTGCCTTACGTGGTATAGGTTTTCTGAATACGGCTTCAATTAAAAGGAATAAAAATCTTCCGCCGTCTAATGCAGGGAACGGCAACATATTAAAAATACCTAAATTAATTGATATAAGCATCATCATATACAAAATGTTATTAAAGGCACTCAAGAAACTGTTTTCAAGTCCGGCGGAGGCAACTTTTGTAATTGCCGTTGCCGCACCTACAGGGCCTGACACGTCAGTAATGCTGAACTTACCTGTTACTAAACCTGCTAAGGAAGTCCAAACCATTCTGACAACAGATACTGTCTGTAGTCCTGTTTGCTGTAAAACAGTTAAAAAATTCTTTTCAATGCCTTCTACGTAAAAGTCAATGGAAACAGAGGGCTTTTCCTCATCTGTATTCAAATATGTGAATAAATCAACATCTTTTAATGTTACAACTTGATTACCACGTTCAACGATAACATCTGTTCTGAATCTTTGTCTTGAGTCCTTTTCTTTTATCTTTGGAATTTTATAGTTTTCAACGCCGAAAGTATCTTGAATCTTACCGTAATAGGTTTCCATTTGTGCTTTAGCCTGTGCTTTGGTATTGGATTGATTAACTTTGTTACAACCGTCCAATAAAATGCTATAGGCTTTTTCTATTGTTTTTTCGCTGTAGTCAGCCTTTTTGTCGGTTACTTTAACTGCAAAAGCGTTATACAGTTCATTTGCGCAATCCTGTTTATAAATTTCAACACTGTGTCCGTCAACCTCAACAGGTTTCATAGTAGCAACAGCAAAGGATAAGTCCTGAAATGTAACAATATCATAATTATTGAATTTTAAGATTTTATCGCCTTTTTCAAGACCGCAGTTAGCAGAATATGAATTTGCTGAAAAATCCGAAATAGTAGTTGATGAATAAATAGGCATTTGCACCACAAGAACAAACATCATTAACAGTCCAAGCACTATGTTCATAAAAGCACCTGCAACTATTATAATCATTCTTTTCCATACTTTTGCATTTGTAAAAGCACGAGGATTATCGCTTTCGTCATCCTCGCCCTCCATAGCGCAGTATCCGCCTATTGGGAACAGTCTAAAGGAATATTGTGTTTCACCTTTTTTAAATCCGAATATTTTAGGTCCCATTCCAAGGGAAAACTCATTTACCTGTACTCCGCTTTTTTTAGCAGTGAGGAAATGTCCGCCCTCGTGAAATAATATTAATAATTCAAATAACAAAACAGCAATTATTACCAATGCTATTTCTGTTAATACACCAACCAAAATACTTCAACTCCAAAAAATTAATAAATATTACTTAATACATACTCTCTTGCGTTTTTATCCGCTTCCAAAACATCGTCGACAGAATTGGGATTACCTGACTCCTGTTTAAGCATAGCGCCCATTACAAG
>JAQXSC010000033.1 GCA_029218825.1 Oscillospiraceae bacterium
GAAGGCTACGACAAGCTACCTGACGAGGCTTTAGAGGCTATCAAAAAGGTTGTTGACGAGCTTTAATTAAATAATTCCTAATATACAAATGCTCCTTGCTATTGGTAAATCCAACGGCAAGGAGCATTAATTCGTTTTTTAGAAGATTTGTCCCGGAAGTTTCAATTTTTCCTTGTATGGAAAAATTTTGTCAAATTCCTCTGCTTTTGCTTCATCTACAAAATATCCCTGTGGTGTGGCATATTCTCCGGTAATTCCATTAAGGTATCCGGGTATCAATTCCTTGCATAAAAAGAATGACGCGTCCTCACCCTCAGGTAAACCGTGATAGCGAATACCGAAACTACTTGCAAAAGTAAAACCGCTTTTTCCGTAAAAATCAATATTACCCTCAAAGCATACCGCACCGCAACCAAGTTCACGTGCTTTCTCAAGGGAATAGTCCAAAAGGATTTTTCCGTAGCCTTTTCTCTTCAGTTCAGGTGTAATGCAAATAGGCCCCATAGTCATAATGGGAATATCTCTGCCGTCGTCGGCTTTGATTTTTGCTCTCATAAAAATGTTCTGACCAATAAGTTTGCCGTCCTTTTCCATTACAAAATCAAGTTCAGGCACAAAATCCTTATCATTCCTCAGACAGTGAAGAACATAATGCTCCAAACAGCCGGGACGATAAACATTCCAAAAGGACTCTCTTACAAGGTTTTCAACTTCTCTGTGTTCGTCTTTTCTTTCCACACGAATTATGTAGTCATTTTTATTCATTGTTTTTCCTCCTGAAAATTGTTGACTGCAATAGGGGAGGTTTGAGCAGATTGTATTTACCAAACCTCCCGTTTAGAATACAATCTCCAAGGTGTTGTTTTTCTTCAAACAGCAATCTCCTTAAAAATAATATATAATCAAGCCGTATGGCGTGATTTACGTGTTAATGTGCAGTTTAATTCTGCATTTTAATTTGTTCGCCCTTTACTAAAGGATAACTTATCAGCATTGAACTGTCAAGATTTTCTTTGTTCATATCCACCGCTGAAATCTGATGATTATCATAAGTGGTATAGTAGTAAATTCCTTTGTCAGCGTTGCAACAGCAGGTGTAAATGGTAATCTCGTACTTTTCATCACCAACATCACAGCAACCTCTCTGTTGGTCAACAGAGCCTAAAATATGGAAAAACTGGCTTACACTTTCCGATTCCGAATCCCCTGAAACGGAATTCATCTTTGTAAATGCAACTCTTATAAAACGTGATTGTGATGACAAATCTCCCGGAAGTCCCAACGCTCCCATACCACGGCTGTACTGATATAAAGGTAGTTTATCAGAAAAATTATTCTTAGGTGCTTTTGGCGATAGATTCATATAATTATTTAACTGAAACATCTGCTCCTTAAATGGGGGATTGTTTGTCAAAACCCCTACAGGGTTATCGTAGATAAAAATACCCTCTTTTGTAGCCTCTACAGTTATAGCCTCATCTCTGTCAGCAATTATCCAATGTAATTGTGCAACAGGTAATTTTTCGTTAAAAGAAATATCAGCAAGGTTGATTTTGTTTAATAGTTCACGAGCATCTTTCACCGATGTGCATTGTGCAAGTATCCAAGGAATAAATTCAAAAGGTGCAACATTATCTTTGTCAGGCATAATCTCTCCATAGTGAGCATTTCCCACAAAATTAAGCCCTGCCATTCCAAGACCTTTTTCATTAACCGCATCATAGTATAGGGGATAGTCACCCACAATATGAGCCATACCAATGATTGCGTAATGCTCCTTAATAACATTCATATTGGTGAAATACAGTGGATAATTGCGAGGAGTTATTGCAATTTCTTCTCCGTATGAGAACTCATAATCTAAAGTCCGCCCAAAATAAAAATCCTTTGTTTTGTAAGTAGCCGCTGTGCACATAAAAATTACCTCTTGAAATATCAGTATAATATTAATCTTTTGCAGTAAATATAAAATTTATGCACAGGAATAGAAAACCTGTGCATAAAATTAAAATATAAAACTAAATTACCAAGTACGTGAGTTCATCTCTCTGAACTGAGCAACAGTAGGACAGTGAGAATTCAAACCACCGTCAACGTTTACAATCTGACCTGTTACATATGCGCTTTCGTCTGATGCAAGATAAACGCACATATGGCCGATATCCTCCGGACAACCATAGCGGTTAACCATAATGTTGCTTGTGAAAATGTCCTTTAGTACCTGTGGAACATAAGCATCATTTTCAGGAGTAACAATCAAGCCGGGTCTTACACAGTTACAGCGAATGTTCTGTTTGCCGTACTGTAAAGCGGTGTATTCAGTCAACTTATCTACACCGGCTTTTGCACAGGCATATGCAGTTGTGCTTAAATCACCGCTGCAGGAAGCCATTGAGCCGATGTTGATGATAGAACCGCCGTTTTCGTTTTTCTGCAAATAGGGGAGAACAGCCTTTGTAGCATAGAATGTACCACGCATATCGCTGTTAAAAATAGCGTCCCACATATCAACAGTCAATTCATCTACACGTCCGTCCTTTAAAGCAACGTTTGCCGCATTGTTTACAAGTACATCAATCTTGCCGTACTTTTCAACTGTATCAGCAAATAGAGCCTCAATGCTATCGGTGTCAGTAATATCCATAAAATGATAGAAAGCCTCTCCGCCTGCTTCAACAATGCGGTCAACAACAGCCTGTCCTTTTTCCTGACGGCGGCCGCAAATTACAACCTTTGCGCCCTCTGCTGCAAACAATCTTGCAATACCGATACCGATACCGCTGGTAGAACCGGTAACAATAGCAACTTTTCCTTTTAATCTGTCCATAATAACATCTCCGATTTTATAAAATTTTTTAGATTATTAATCTATACCTTAATTGTAGTACGCAAAAATAAAATGTCAATAGGTTTTTAAAAATTGGAAGATTTATTATTAAACTTTATTCGTGACCTATTTATATTTTTTGTAATATTATGTCTAAAAACCAAAAAATCAGCCGATAAAATTATAGGCAAATATTTTTCATAGCGTTGAGTAAAATCGCTTCGGAATCGTTTTCATCAATATCAAGCATTTCCGCTTTTATCAAAGCAACTTCCTTTATTCCAAAGTATTCAAGTGCCAATGCTTTTATATAATCATACCCAAACCTTTCGTCAAAAGAGCCTCCTGCGGTGGTAACGAAGTACAGTTTTTTCGCCTTACACAAACCTAAAGGGCTTCCGTCATCTGAATACCTTGATACAATTCCTGTTATATAAATGTTTTCAATATAAACTTTTAGAATTGCCGGAAAAGATAAATCCCAAAATGGTGCGGAAATAACAATAATATCCGCATCGGCAAATTGTTCTGCATATTTAAAGCACTCATCATCGTAATTGCCTTTTTCAATCAGCGCTGTTCTATGCTCTAATCTTTCCTCATTTAACGGAAGAATTTTCTCCTGATAAAGTTTCAATTCCTCGTAATTGCCAAGTTTTTTAAGCAGTGCGTCTGCCAGTCTTTTAGTCCTTGATTCTTTCCTCGGACAACAATTTATGTGCAAAACCTTACTCATTTTTCACCCTACTTTCGTTAATAAGCAAACACATTCCACGTGTTCCGTATGCGGGAACATATCCACAGGCTGGATTTTTTTGACTTTATATTTATTCTTTGACAGGTAGGTTAAATCCCTCTTTAAAGTTTCGGGATTGCAGGATACATAAACAACTTTTCTTGGACTGAGTTTTATAACTGACTTTAGGAAGTTTATATCACTTCCGGCACGAGGAGGGTCCATAATAACAACGTCCGCTTTCAAATTTTCCTCAGCAAGTCTAACCATATATTTACCGGCATCCTCACATACAAAGTCAATATTTTCAATGTCGTTAATTTTGGCGTTTTTTCTTGCGTCCTTTACTGAATCAGGGTTTAACTCAACTCCGATAACTCTGCCTGCGTATTTACTTGCGATAATGCCAATGGTACCGGTTCCGCAGTAAGCGTCAATAACAATATCGTCTTTTGAAATTTCTGCAAATTCCATAGCCTTGTTATACAGCACTTCTGTTTGAATAGGGTTAATCTGATAAAAAGCCTTTGGCGAAATTGTAAAGGTATATCCGCAAAGTTGCTCCTTAATAGTACCCTCGCCGTACAGCACAATGCTTTTATCCCCAAGCACAAGGCTTGTGTGCTTGTTGTTTATATTCTGAACAATAGTTGTAATTTCAGGGTGACGTCCAAGCAAAGCGTTTATAAAACTCCGTTTTGACTTAAACTCCTGTGTTCCTGTCACAAGGACAACCATAATCTCACCGCTTGAAAAACCGCGCTTAACAAGTACGTGGCGTAAAAATCCTGTCATATTTTTATCGTCAAAGGGCTTTAACTTAAAACTTTTAATTAGTTTTCTGATTGTAACAATAATCTCGTCAGCCTTAACATCCTCGATAAGACAACTGTCAACAGGAACAATTTTGTGAGTAGAACTCTGATAAACTCCAGAAATAATCCTGTTCTGCCTATCTCTGCCAAAAGCCGCCTGAACTTTGTTACGGTAATGGTAAGGATTTTCCATACCGATAATTTTATTAACGTGATGAAATTTTCCTAACAGTCCTACAACTTTTTTCATTTTAAATTCAAGTTGTTTTTCATAATCTAAATTGTGTATCTGACATCCTCCGCATTTTTTGTAAAGAGGACACTTAATTTCATTTTCCATATTATTTACATACAATTCTTTCATAATATTTTTTGATATCAAAGTCATCAAGAGGAGTTTCACTTTTTAAATACAGTGGGTGATGAGGATGACCTTTAACCGAACGCCTACCGGCAGAAAACCACCGTGCGTTATATTTTTTTCCTAAATCAATCATATCATAAACGCAGTCAAAAAGATAGTTGCGTTTTTCAATTATATTACCCCAAGCCGCCCAAATTGAGGGTGAATTATTTTTATACAGTGATAATATATATTCAAAGGCTCTCATATTCTGTTGATGTAACTTTACATTTAATTCCTTTTCCATTAATTCAGGTTTTGTGGCTCTTTGAGAATAAACGTTGAACATAATGAAACTGTCGTAACCATTGTTGTGGGCAATTCTCTCAACGGATTTTAAGGTAGGGTCAAGGTTGTCAGGCTTTGCTGTAGATGGATTTATGCCGACGCAAATTAAAGGATTGTTACCTTTAGTGCCTAATATGTACCTGTACTCTGAATAAAAATTCGGCACAAAAATCCATTTGTTAATATCATATTCCTCATTTGGCTCAAAAGCCTTTTCCAAAGCCTTGTCAAACATCAAAATCTCTATTTCTTTAGTGTCACTTTTTGGAATATGTTGCATATTATCACCGTCCTGCGCATATTTTACCATATTTCAACACAATATGACAACATAAATAGAAAATTATTGACAACTTTAACACTTGATTTATTTTATAAATTGTCATAAAATAAAATAAGTATATATGATTAGAGGAATGACAATGTTAACACTTGATAAAATCTATCACGCATCAAAGGTTTTAAAGGATGTTATCCATCCTACCTCGATAGTAAAAGCATCAGCAATCAACACTGATTGCGAACTTTACTTAAAGCCTGAGTGTCTGCAACTTACAGGCTCATTTAAACTGAGAGGTTCAGGCTATAAAATTTCCCAACTTACCGACGAGGAAAAGGCAAGGGGCGTAATAGCCTGTTCTGCCGGTAACCACGCACAGGGCGTAGCACTTGCGGCTACAAAGTACGGAATAAAATCCTTAATCTGCTTACCTGACGGCGCACCTATCTCAAAGGTAGAGGCTACAAAGGCGTTCGGCGCAGAGGTTTGTATGGTAAAGGGTGTTTATGACGACGCTTATGCAGAGGCTTGTAGGTTGAGAGATGAACATAATTACACATTTATTCATCCTTTCGATGATGAAAATGTAATCGCAGGACAGGGTACAATAGGCCTTGAAATTATGAACGAAATGTCCGACGTTGACGCAGTAGTTGTGTCAATCGGCGGCGGCGGTCTGATTTCCGGTGTTGCCTGTGCAGTTAAAAACCTTAATCCAAATGTAAAGGTTTACGGTGTTCAGGCAGAGGGCGCTGCTTCAATGTTCACCTCTGTTAAAAACGGCGAGATAACCTGTCTTGAAAAGGCAAGTACAATAGCCGACGGTATTCAGGTTAAAGAGCCGGGCAAACTGACCTTTGAATATGTAAATAAATACGTTGATGATATAGTTACAGTATCCGATGATGAAATATCAACAGCAATTCTTACATTAATCGAAAAGCAAAAAATGGTTGCAGAGGGTGCAGGTGCGGCTCCGTTGGCGGCTGTACTCTTTAATAAATTACCAATAAAAGGCAAAAAGGTTGTTTGCATTGTATCAGGCGGTAATATTGACGTTACAATTTTAAATCGTGTAATCAAGCGCGGCCTTATTACATCAGGCAGACAACAGACTCTGTGTATTCAACTTGATGATAAGCCCGGTCAGTTGTTAGGTGTTTCAAGTATTATCGCAGAGCATGGGGGCAACGTTATCAGCGTTCACCACGAACGTGCAAGTGATGGTGAAATCACCGACTGTATTTTGAGAATCGTACTTGAAACAAAGAACTTTGATCATGTAAGAGATATTTCAAAAGCCTTAACAGACGCAGGCTTTAGAATTGTATAGGAGGAAAATATTATGGAAAAAATCTACACAAAAAATGCTCCTGACGCTATCGGTCCGTACAGTCAGGCAGTAGTAACAAACGGTCTTGTATTTACATCAGGACAAATTGCCATAAACCCTGCAACAGGAAATGTTGAGGCTACCACAATAGAAGCACAGACAGAACAGGTATGCACTAACCTGAAAAACGTTCTTGAGGCAAGTGGTTCAAGCCTTGAAAATGCGGTAAAAACCGTATGTTTCCTTGCAAATATGGAGGACTTTGGCGCATTTAATGAGGTTTACGGCAAGTATTTCTCTAACAAACCTGCACGTTCCTGCGTTGCTGTAAAACAACTTCCTAAAAATGTTTTGGTGGAAGTTGAAGTTATCGCAGAAGTTAAATAAAATTCGGAGGGTATTATTATGAAAAAATTTATTTCTTTATCACTTGCAACAATTTTGCTTTTATCAGTTTGCCTAATGGGCGGTTGCGGCGGCAGTAAAGACGCAGATTTAAAGGCTGTTTTAACCGACATTAACAACTCTTTCGGTGAGGCTACATCAGGACTTACACAACTTGAAAGTGTTGACGATTTGAACAAGTACTATATGATTGACACAAGCACAGTAAAACAGTATGCCGCTGAAATCACATCAGACAAGGCAAAAGCTCCTGTAGAAATCGTATTGGTTGAGGCAAATGATGCTGAGGGCGCAAAGGCTATCGAAACAGTGCTAAATCAGAGATACCAGCAGATTTGTAACACATATTCTTCTTACAGCCCTGAGGAATATGAAATGGCAAAGAACTGCGGTGTTACAACAAGTGGTAACTTTGTTACAATGATTATCGCAGAGGATTATGATGAAATCCTCGCAAAGGTAAATGAATCTATCGCTTAATTCAAAAATGGAATTAAAAAGTCACAACTTTGTAAGTTGTGACTTTTTCTTTTGTGTGGTATAATCTATGTACTATTTTTGTAAAAAGGAATATGTAATATGACAGATAATATTAAAGAACAATTTTCACATATGAATAATATGCAGCAAAAGGCTGTATTCTGCACAGAAGGACCTTTGCTTATACTTGCAGGGGCAGGCTCAGGCAAAACCACAGTACTTGTAAACAGAATTGCATATATTCTCCAAAGCGGTTTGTGTATGCCTTGGCAGATTTTAGCGATTACATTTACCAATAAGGCGGCAGGAGAGTTAAAGGAACGTATTTGTAATGCTGTACCTGAAGGCGGTAACGATATATGGGCGGCTACATTCCACTCAACCTGTGCAAGAATTTTGCGCAGATATGGTGATAGAATCGGTTATACAAGTCATTTTACTGTTTATGACAGCGCCGACCAAAAAAGCCTTGTTAAAAAGATTATGAAACAACTTAATATTGATGAAAAATTTTTACCTGTTCGTTCTGTTTTATCGGAAATTTCAAAAGCAAAGGATAAAATGGAAACTCCGGATATAATGCTTAAAAAGGCTATGGGGGATAACCGCAAGGAACAGATTGCAAAAATATATAAATTGTACCAAAGCGAACTGAAAAGTTCCGACGCTATGGATTTTGACGATATGCTCTGCAATACTGTTTTGCTTTTTGAACAGGAGCCGGAAATTTTAGGTTACTATCAAAATCAGTTTAAGTACATAATGGTGGACGAGTATCAGGATACAAATAAAGTCCAGTACAAGTTCATTTCAATGATTGCTGAAAAGTCAAAAAACATATGCGTAGTAGGTGATGACGACCAGAGTATATATAAATTTCGCGGTGCTACTATTGAGAACATTCTATCCTTTGAAAACTCCTTTGCCGGTGCAAAGATAATCAGACTTGAGCAAAACTACCGCAGTACAAAAACTATCCTTGAGGCGGCTAATAAGGTTATTGAAAATAACACGGCACGTAAGGGCAAAACCCTGTGGACTGAAAATGAAAGCGGAGAAAAAATTATACTTCACACAGCGGATTCTGAACGTGACGAGGCTTCCTATATAGCGACGCAAATTCTTGACGGTGTTGCAAAAGGCAGGTCTTTCAGCGATTTTGCAATTTTGTACCGAATGAACGCCCAGTCAAACGCAATCGAGTACGCACTTTCACGAAGCGGTATTCCGCACAGAATTATCGGCGGTCACCGTTTCTATGACCGAGAAGAAATCAAGGATATGACAGCATACCTGCGTGTTATCGACAACCCTAACGATAACGTAAGGCTTACAAGAATTATCAACGTGCCGAAACGTGGTATAGGCAAAACTACAATGGATAGAGCAGGGGAGATAGCAAACCTTCAAAACGTTAGTATTTATCAGGTAATCAAACAAGCCGATAAATTCCCTGAACTTTCAAGAGCCGCAGGAAAATTCAAAGAATTTACAGCGATGATTGACGGCTTTATTGAGGCTGAACGCAGCGGAGATTATACCTTGCCTGAACTTTATGACCTTGTTTTAGAGCATACGGAATACGAAAATTATTTAAAAACCGAAAAAGAAAATCCCGATGTCCGCATTGAGAACATACAGGAATTAAAATCAAATATGATAAAATTCCAAGAGGAGTACGACGAGGAGGCGACTTTGTCTGCTTTCCTTGAGGATATTTCCTTGCAGACAGATATTGATAATTATGACCAAGAGGCAGACAGCACAGTAATGATGACCCTCCACAGCGCAAAGGGTCTTGAATTTCCTGTTGTGTTTATTGCAGGTATGGAGGAGAGCGTATTTCCCTCAATGGCTGTTTTCTCAAACCCTGACGAACTCTACGAGGAACGCCGACTTGCCTATGTAGGTATCACTCGTGCAAAGGAAAAACTCTATCTCACAAAAGCAAGGAGCAGAATGTTGTTCGGCTCTACAACCCACAACAAAGTATCACGCTTTGCAACGGAAATTCCATCAAAACTTGTGGAAACTACAGGAGTGAGAGTGCCTACATTTGACTCAACTTCAAATTTTGCCACAGGAAAAGTATCTGTAGGACAAACCTCTACAGGATACAATCCGATGAAAACTCCGTCATTTACCAAGCCTATTCAGAAAAACACCACCACCTTTGCAGTAGGCGACAGAGTGTTGCACAAAGTTTTCGGCAAGGGTATGATTGTAAAGGCTGAAAAAATGGGCAACGATACAATGCTTGAAATATCCTTTGAAACAAAGGGTACAAAAACCCTTATGGCAAATTTCTGTAAAATGGAAAAATTGTAAATACTTTAACATAATCTGTAACACAAAGTGATAAACTCCATAAAATGTAGTGTTATAAAGGAAATTTATAACCTACTTAATTCAAACGGAGGTATTCACTTATGTCAGATGTCCCTTTAAATCCGGAAGCAGAGGGAACAGCAGTTGAGGGTAAGCCAAACCGATCTTTCTGCATAGACGTTGACAGAGTTTATGACTCTTGCGGTGACAAGGATTGCCTGTCAAAAATGCGAGTGTTCTTCACCGAGGACGGTCAGGAAGCAATAGAACAAGCGATGTCTTTGAGAATCAGAGAAGCAAACATAATCAGCACAAGTGTAAAGGTTGAGCCTGTAACATATCACAAAGGCTTTTATTCAGTTGACTTGACCTTCTATTTTGAAATCGTCCTTGACTTAAACGACAGTACCGGCTGTGCGCCAAATACCGTCAGCGGTTTGTCTGTATTCTGCAAACGTGTAATTCTGTACGGCGGTGAGGGTAACGTTGCAGTGTTCACAAGTGATAAAAGCACTTGCGTATGCCCTAATTATCAATGCTCACCTGTTGCAAAAGTTCAGGTAGCCCCCCCTGTTCCGTTGTCGGCTTGCTTTGCAGACGGTTGTTGCTCTTGCTTCCCATCAAGACCGATTCCGGATTGCGTAGCCGATTACTTCGGAGGCCCAATAGTATCCACTTCAGGACGTTCCGTACTTGCAACCATAGGTCTGTTTACAATAGTCCAACTAAAGCGTTCAACTCAAGTGATGATTCCTGCTTATGACTATTGTATTCCGAGAAAAGAATGTGTCACCACCAACGATAACCCTTGCGAACTTTTCTCAAAGGCTGATTTCCCTGTTGACCAGTTCTATCCGCCAAATATAACAGATATAGGCAGGGATAACGATTGTTGTAACGATGAATAAAAAAGTCGAGTGTCTCGACACCCATTTCGAGAAGAAAAGTCGATATTTTCAAATCTTTCTTGCCCGACCGTTTTAGAGCAAATTTCTATAAAGTGATAAAGAATTTGTTTTTAATACTAATACCATTTATTATTATCTCTCTATGCAGTTTTTACGGTTGCAACAGTGATAACAGTACAACATCACAAATTTTGAAAGAACAAAAGTATGAGTTCAATAAAGAGGGAAAAGTTATTTTATATAAAGATACACCGTATTACGGTTTTGTTGATGAAGATGAGCAGTTAATTGATAATAACCCTCCAACAAAAAAGGGGAATAA
>JAQXSC010000034.1 GCA_029218825.1 Oscillospiraceae bacterium
TTTACAACTAAAAATCACGGGCGATAAAACAAAAAAAGCCCGATAAAATCGGACTTTTTTGCGGTTACATCTTTTTTGCACAACCATTATGGTGGGAGATGGTGGATTCGAACCACCGAAGGCATCGCCAGCAGATTTACAGTCTGTCCCCTTTGGCCACTCGGGAAATCTCCCATATGTAAAGCCTACCGAAATACAGTAGGCTTCTTTTGGAGCTGGTGGACGGACTTGAACCCCCGACCTGCTGATTACAAATCAGCTGCTCTACCAACTGAGCTACACCAGCGCGTTAGTTGACAAATGCAACTCATTATCCTTTGAAGAAATGGTCGAGGCGACAGGACTTGAACCTGCGGCATCTTGGTCCCAAACCAAGCACTCTACCAAACTGAGTTACACCTCGAAATTTCTGACAGCCTCAATATTATATATCATCATTTATAAATTGTCAATACGTTATATGCTTTTTTCTTGTGTTTTTTCACGTTTTTTTAAAATTAATTCCGAGTGCTTATTATATGAAAAAGCAGATATAGGAAAATTTTTTATACCCAAAACCAAAAAACAGTGAAAAAATATACATAATTTCTGTATTTTTATAAATTTCCTCTTGATTTATTTCCTATCATATATTATTATGATATGTGACATATTTCAAAGAAAAGGGGTATTCCTAATGAAAAAAGTATTATCAATTCTTTTGGCAGTTGTTATGCTATGTTCTACTGCTGTTGTTATGACAGCCTGCGGCGGTACAACAGATACACCAACAACAAGCGAATCTGACGTATCAGAGGGTTCTAAAGTTCAGTCTGTTGACGATTTAGAGGGCGCTGTAATCGGCGTTCAGCGCGGTACAACAGGCGATATCTATGCTTCTGACGTTAAAGACGCTAAAATCGAGCGTTACAGCAAGGGCGTAGATGCAGTTATGGCTCTACAGAACGGCAAGATTGACTGCGTTATTATCGACAGCGAGCCTGCCAAGGCTTTTGTTGAAACTAACGAGGGTCTAAAGATCTTAGACGATCCGTTTGCTGAGGAAGAGTATGCTATCTGTATGGCAAAGGGCAAAGAGGATTTACTGGAAGATTTCAACGATGCTCTTGAGGATTTAAAGGAAGACGGCGTTCTTGACCAAATCATAGGCAACTTTATCGGCGACGAAACAAAGGGCAAACAGCCTTACGAAACTGCAGAGGGTACAGAGTATCCTAACGGTGAACTTCATATGGCTACAAATGCTGCTTTCCCTCCATACGAGTACAAGGAAAAGGGCAAGGTTTTAGGCATTGACGCTATGATTGCACAGGCTATTTGTGACGAACTCGGCTATAAGTTAGTAATTGACGATATGGAATTCGATTCAATTATTCCTGCTGTTCAGACAGGCAAGGCTGACTTCGGTATGGCTGGTATGACTGTTACAAAGGAAAGACTAAAGGCAATCAACTTCTCCGACCCATATGCTACTGCAACACAGGTAATTATTGTAAAGGAATAATTTTAGCAGAATAGTTTAGTAATTGTGTGCAGTCGCAAAGCGGCTGCACATATTTAAATTAAAGGATTTTATTATGGCTGATTTTTTTAACGGTATTATAACCTTCATTTCAGAGGGAATTAACAGTACATTTATAACCGAGGACAGGTGGATAGATTTCCTGTTAGGCTTGGGCAATACCCTGCTTATAACCTTGGGTGCTGTAGTTATCGGTGTAGTTTTAGGTTTTTTGGTGGCTATAGTTCGTTCAACCTATGATATGAACTACAGCGGTAAAAAGAAAAAAGGCCCCTTCGCAGTATTGATGAAGGTGCTTAATGCTGTATGCAACGTGTATATAACCGTAATTCGCGGAACACCTGTACTTGTTCAACTTATGATTATGTACTTTATAGTTTTTGCAACTTCACACAACGGATTGATGATTGCAATTCTGTCCTTTGGTATCAATTCCGGTGCTTATGTTGCAGAGATTATGCGTTCCGGTATTATGTCAATAGACAAGGGGCAGTTTGAGGCGAGCCGTTCCTTGGGCTTTGGATATAAAGATACAATGTTAAGTGTAATATTACCACAGGCTTTCAAGAACGTATTACCTGCACTTGGCAACGAAGTTATCGTTCTTGTAAAGGAAACTTCCGTTGCTGCTTATGTTGGTATTGCAGAGTTGACTTATACAGGTAACTTTGTAATTTCTCGTACATACGAGGCTTTCTTCCCGCTGATTTCCGTAGCGATTATTTACCTGACGCTTGTGTTAATTTTGACATTCTTCCAGAAAAAACTTGAAAAGAGGTTGAGAAACAGTGACCACTAATGAAGTACTAATTAAGGTTGAAAACCTACAGAAAACCTTTGGAGAAAATCAAGTTTTAAAGGATATTAATGCGGAAATTCACAAGGGCGACGTTATGGTTGTTATCGGCGCATCAGGTTCCGGAAAGTCAACATTTTTGCGTTGTCTTAACCTTTTGGAAGAGCCTACAGGGGGAAAGATTTTCTTTGAGGGCGTAGATATAACCGACTCAAAGGTAAATATCAACCTCCACAGACAGAAAATGGGAATGGTGTTCCAGCAGTTTAACCTTTTCCCTCATATGACTATCCTGAAAAATATGATTATCGGTCCTATGAAACTGCTTAAAATGAGCAAGGCAGAGGCTGAAAAAGAGGCTATGGCTTTACTTGAAAGGGTAGGACTTGCCGACAGAGCCAATGACTATCCCTCACAACTTTCAGGCGGACAAAAGCAACGTATTGCCATTGTTCGTGCATTGTGTATGAAACCTGACGTAATGCTTTTTGACGAGCCTACTTCAGCCCTTGACCCTGAAATGGTAGGGGAAGTTTTAGAGGTAATGAAAAGCCTTGCAAAAGAGGGTATGACAATGGTAGTTGTTACCCACGAAATGGGCTTTGCAAGGGAAGTTGCAACAGATGTTGTATTTATTGACGAGGGTGTAATCGTGGAACAGGCTCCCCCTGAGGAGTTCTTTACAAACCCTAAAAATGACAGACTTAAAGACTTTTTATCAAAAGTACTGTAATTTTTTCCTCTCTGTTAATCAGAGAGGATTTTTCTTGTAAAAATATTGAGGTTTTTAAAATTAAGTGCTATACTAACAAGGAATTAATTTTTAGTAAAGGGATGTTAATATGAATAAAATCGTACCTATTACAGTATTGACCGGTTATCTTGGAGCAGGAAAAACAACCCTGCTTAACCACGTGCTTAACAATCAAGAGGGCTACAAGGTAGCGGTAATCGTAAACGATATCGGCGAAGTGAACATTGACGCTGAACTAATCCAAAAAGGCGGAATTGTAAATGAGGCTGACGATAACCTTGTTCCGTTACAGAACGGTTGTATCTGCTGTACTCTGAAAATGGACTTAATCGAGCAGATTTGTCAACTTATCGAAACAAGAAAATTCGACTATATTTTAATTGAGGCGTCAGGTATTTGTGAGCCTATTCCTATTGCACAGACTATCGCTATGCTTGACGGCTCATACAATGACCCAAAAATTCCAAAACTTTGCAGACTTGACAACGTGGTATCTGTTGTTGACGCTGCAAGACTTTCAACAGAATTCGGCTGCGGCGGTACTCTGTTAAAGGACGATATCGGCGAAGAAGATATTGAAAATCTGATTATCCAGCAGATTGAGTTCTGTAACACTATTATCATCAACAAGGTTGACAGTGTTACACCTGAGGAGTTAAAGCAGGTTAAGGCGGTTATCCGCACTTTACAGCCTGAGGCAAAGTTGATTGAAACAAATTACGGCAAGGTTGATGTAGGGGAAATCCTTGATACAAATTCCTTTGATTTTGAGAAAGTATGCAATTCTCCCGGTTGGGTTAAGGAGTTAAATGCGGATTTAGATGACGAGGAAGAGGAACATCATCACCACGAACACGATGACCACCACGACCATGAGCATTGTGACCACGAGCATGGATACTGCGAACACGACCATGAACACGAGCATCACGGACACCATTGTCATCACCACCATCACCATGGTGAGGGAGAGGCAGAGGAATACGGAATCGGCTCTTTTGTGTATTTCAGACGTCAGCCATTTGTAAAGGATAAAATTGACAAGTGGTTAAGCAATTTCCCAAAGAATATCATTCGTGCAAAGGGTATATTCTGGTTTAAGGAAGATGCGGATTGGGCATATATGCTTGAACAGGCAGGCAGACAGGTACAGGCTGAGGACTATGCTCAATGGGTAGCCTCTGCGCCAATGGCAATTCAGGAAAAAGCAAAAGCAGAAGACCCAATCCTGCGTAAAGAGTGGGACGAAAAATACGGCGACAGAATGATTAAACTTGTATTTATCGGACAGAAACTCGACAAGGAAAAAATCACAGCGGAACTTGACGCTTGTTTGACTGAATGATTAAATAATTGAAAACTTTTTGATAGGGGAATTTGGTGGTAGTTTTATGATTTCCAACCTAAGCGAAGTTACAAAATTTATGAACAAAATTGATGTGTTTCAGGTTTTGCTTCCCTTAGCCCTTGTGTTTTGCGGAGCAAAATTTTTGGGACTTTGTGCAAGAAAATTGCAGATGCCACAGGTTGTAGGTGAGATAATTGCAGGTCTGATTTTAGGGCCTTGCGTGTTGAATATTATCGACTTATCAAATCCTTCCTACGGAATATCAATACGGACAATCGCAGAGATAGGCGTAATATTCCTTATGTTTTCCGCAGGTTTAGGTACAAATTTGAAGGACTTACTGAAAACAGGCCCCTCGGCTTTGTTAATCGCCATATCAGGTGTATTTGTGCCTGTAGGCGGTGGTATTGCTGTCTATTACGGCTTTGGCTTAAATTACGGAAGTCAGTTTTTTGAAGCTCTCTTTACAGGTACGATTTTGGCGGCAACTTCTGTGAGCATTACCGTTCAGGCGCTGAAAGAACTTGGCTATTTACAGACAAAGGTAGGTACAACTATTTTAAGCGCCGCTATTATCGACGACGTTATCGGTATAGTTTTACTTGCGGTGGTTACAAGTATTTCCGGCTCCGAAAGTGAGGGTAACTTAAATTTAGGCTTTATAATATTGAGAATTTTGCTGTTCTTTATTCTGGCAATAGGCGTGGGAATTGGCGTATATTTCCTGTTCAAATGGCTTGAAAAACGTCGCCCACATACACGCACAATACCCATAATGGCTATGGCTATGTGCTTTTTCCTGGCTTATGTTGCAGAGGTTTACTTTGATATTGCCGATATTATCGGCGCATATGCCGCAGGTGTAATTCTCTGCCAGTTGAGAAGTGTGACATATATCCAGCAAAAAATCGATGTGTGTTCATATATGTTCTTCGGCCCTGTGTTTTTTGCAAGTGTCGGACTGAAAACAAACCTTGAGGGTATGACGATTCCCTTGTTAATCTTTGCTTTGGTGCTTACAATCGTTGCATTAGGCACAAAGGTTATAGGATGCGGACTTGCTGCAAAATGCTGTAAATTCAACGTAACCGACTCGCTGAAAATCGGCATAGGTATGATGACAAGGGGAGAAGTTGCGCTGATAATTTCCCAAAGGGGAATAGAGTCCGGTATTTTGCCAAAGACTATGAATATCGTAATTGTACCGCTGATAATTGTTGCATCTTTGGTTACACCGATTTTGCTGAAAGTTGTGTATAGCAAATGGCCTGACAATAAAATCAAGGGCAGAAACGACAGCCATTCCGATAAGGAAGCGCTTACATATCCCAAGATTTTTGAGGATAAATCAGAGGGCGACAGTCTGACGATAGAAATTAAATAATGCACACAAAAACGGAGTTGACAAAATATCAACTCCGTAATTTTATGTCTATTCAAGTCCATTCAAGTTGCAGGAAAAAGTTTTCGTATGCGTCGTCCCAACCGTCTATTTCAAAGTTTCCTCCGCCGTTTACCGACCTTAATTTCGAATCGCTCATATCCTTGCCTAATGCAAACAACTCTCCGATAGTGATATCATAGCCTAATTGCTGACAAAGTGTGCAGAATGCTTCCATAGGGTCATTTTCATTTTTGGTTTTTATAAGCATTTCCTTGATTTTTATATCTTTCTTTGCTGTAGATAATAACCTATTTAATTCTGTTTCAACCATATAACTCACCTTCTTGCAAAAATTTTATCATAAAATCATTAATCAGTAAAGTAATCGGTAAAAATATAGGATTTTTTATGTTAAATTCTTGCTTTTACACTGTAAAAATAGTATAATGTAATCTGTATGATTATATGTGTGCATAATTTGTGGGGGTTAATAATGAATAAGGCTAAGAGAATGATTGTATTGCTGTTGATTTGCATTGTAACAGCGGTGCTGAACCTTATGACAGTAAGTGCCGAGGGCAACTTTACTACCTATGAGATTGACGAAATCGGAATGAGTATTGCAATTCCTGACGATATGCCGGTTGTTACAAGGGACAGCGAGAAAACAGACGAGTTTTTTACCATATTTAAGACTGACTATGACAGCACAATGGAAAACCTTGAAAAAGGCAATATTTATCTACAAGCAATGAAAACCGACAACTCCGCTGTGCTCACTGTTTCAATGGATGAAACCGAGAAAAGCAAGGACATAGAAAACTATAACGAACTTTCCGAGGATGAAATCGATGATATAAAGAAATCACTTTTGACTGTTGAAAATTATAAATCCTGTTCAATAGAAAAGCACAACCAAAATACATATCTCAATTTTTATGTAAAAACAGAGTCCGACAACAAAACAGTATATGCAAATCAATGCAATACAGTTGTTGACGGAAAACTTTATATTATCACACTGCAAGGCTCAAATGGTAAAAAAATTACCGCCGATAACAAGGAATTGATGGAGTCAATTCTCGACTCCGTAACAATTACTCCAAGCAATTTCTTTACGGAAAATATGGATATTATCATCTTTGCAGGAATAATTTTATTGAGCCTTATTGCCATTACAGTATTGTTTATAATTATCCTAAAGCACTTCAGAAACCCTGTAAGGAAAGATAAAAACCTTATCCACGAACTTGCCCATGAGCATAGAATAACGGCAACTACACAGATACCCAGAAAGCATTTTGCAAATGCCGATTATCCGGATGATGTTTCCTTTATGGAGGAATACGCTCCTTTTGAGGATGTTACGGAGGACAGCGCAGAGGAGAATAAAACCGTTGCGGAAAAGGTTGTTGAAAATGCTCCCATAAAGGCGGTTGAGGAAGTACCTGCCCATGAGGTGGCTGATGAAACAGAGGAAACTTCAGAGGCTGTAACTTCCGACGAAAGTTTTGAAAACGACAGCGATTACTTCGACTCTGTTCCCGAACCTGAGGAAATGTACTCCTATACCGATGTAAACAACGCTGTTGAGGACTACAGCAGGGCAAAACGCAGGGCTAAGGCTCAAAAGGAAACTTCTGAAAAACCGCAGAAAAACACAGGCGAAACAGTTAAAAAAGTCTTTATGACTATTGGTAAGGTGTTACTTAACATTTTACAGACAATTTGGATTGTGCTGTGCTTTATCATTATTCATTGTAAATATTTCTGCATCAATGTATATAGGCTGATTAAAAGGAAAAACGCACAGCGTAAGCGCAAAAAAGCCGAGGAAGAAAGAAAAAGACTTGCAAGGGAACGTCGCCAAAGACAGCAGGCTGCTGAAATGAACAGACAAAGACAAAATCAGAATCGCAGTAACGGCGAGTTAATTAAGGTTCATTCCTCAGGTCAGCCGGTAAGAAGAAGGGAAAATGTTCAACGTACAAGGAGAGCAAATCCCGGAAGTACTACTCACAGTTCAAAAAGATATTAAGGTGATACTTTGACTTTACTTTTAAAAAATCCCAGGGTAATCGACCCTTCCCAAGACTTGGATAAAGTTTGTGACATATTGATTGAGGACAACAGAATAAAATCAATAGGCACGTTTGACAGTGCCGACAAAGTGATTGACTGCCGGGGTTATATTGCCGCACCGGGACTTGTAGATATGCACGTTCATTTAAGAGATCCCGGTCAAACTCACAAAGAGGATATTATCACAGGCTGTAACGCAGCGGCAGCAGGGGGCGTAACAAGTTTACTTGCTATGCCAAACACAAATCCCGTAACGGATAACAAGGATACAATCAAGTACATACTTGATAAATCAAAAAACGCAAAGGCAAAAGTTTACGTTGCCGCAAGTATTACAAAAGGTCTTAAAAGCCAAGAGGCTACAGACTTGCAGGAAGTTAAAAACGCAGGTGCAATCGCACTGTCCGACGACGGCAGACCTGTGGAAAATTCACAAATGTTAAAGGACGCTATGATTAACGCTCCAAAACTTGGTATGTCCGTAGTTGCCCATTGTGAGGCTTTGTTTTTGGCTGATGGGGGTATAATCAACCAAGGGGCTGTGTCGGAAAAACTTGGGGTAAAGGGTATCCCTGCCGCAGCGGAGGATTGCGGAACACTGAGGGAAATTACCTTTGCAGATGTGTTAGACGTGCCTGTCCACATTTGTCACGTCAGTACCGACACTTCCGTAAAACTTGTGAGAGATGCAAAGGCAAGAGGGGTAAAGGTCACCTGTGAAACTGCTCCCCATTACTTCACTTTTACCGAGGAGGAACTGCTGAAACGTGACGCGGATTTTCGTATGAATCCCCCTTTAAGGACAGCAAAGGACAGACAGGCGATTATTGAGGGACTGATTGACGGCACTATTGACGCTATTGCCACCGACCATGCCCCCCATACAGTAGAGGAAAAATCGGATTTTGAAAAATCTCCAAACGGCTCAATAGGTATGGAAACTTCCCTGTCTGCATCAATAACAGCATTGGTAAAAACAGGTAGATTGACAATTAATCAACTTATAGCAAAAATGAGTACAAACCCTGCGAAGATACTGAATATTGAGGCAGGTACACTGAAAGATAACGCTATGGCTGATATAGTAATATTTGATATAAACGAAAGTTATACTGTAGATGCAGATAAACTGCACGGCAAGAGCAAAAACACCCCTTTTAAGAACAGGACTTTATTCGGTAAAGTAAAGTACACAATTCTTAACGGTGATGTAGTGTATAGCGATTAGTTAAGTATATTTATGGAGGAATTGAAATGGCAAAAGGTAATTTGTTGTCAGTAAGAGAGGACGTTCGTGTTGTTGACGCAACCTTGCGTGACGGCGGTCTTTGTAACGATTTTTTCTTTACTGACGATTTTGTTCAGGATTTGTACGAAAACAACGTAAAAGCAGGGGTAGATTATATGGAGTTCGGCTACAAAGCCTCCAAAGAAATCTTTGACCCTGAAAAATTCGGCAAGTGGAAATTCTGTGATGATGATGATATCAGAGCAGTAGTAGGGGAAAACAACACTCCTATGAAGATAGCGGCTATGGCTGACGTTGGACGTTGCGATTATAAAAAGGACATCGGTCCAAAAAACGAAAGTCCTATTGATTTAATCAGAATCGCTACATATATCCACACTATTCCTGCGGCTTGTGAGATAATCGAGCATTGTCACAAAATGGGATATGAAACCTCAATCAATATTATGGCTGTTTCCAAGAACAGAACAGAGGATATTCAGGCGGCTCTTGATATTTTCGGACAGACCCCTGTTGATACATTCTATCTTGTAGACAGTTACGGCGCTTTCTATCCGGAAGAAATCAGAAAAATGTCACAAATGTACTTGGAGTATGCGGATAAATACGGAAAATCCGTAGGTATCCACGCACACAACAACCAAAGCCTTGCATTTGCTAACACTATTGACGCTTTGCAGGAGGGCGTAAGTTACCTTGACTCAACGGTTATGGGTATGGGCAGAGGAGCAGGAAACTGCCAGTCGGAACTTCTAATCGGCTTTTTGAAAAATCCAAAATACAATGTAGAGCCAATCCTTGCACAGATTGAAACTCATATGATGAAGTTAAAGGAAGAGGGCGTTAAGTGGGGATTTGATATTCCTTATATCATCACAGGTCAGATGAACAGTCACCCACGCAGCGCTATTGCTTTCCAGAAGGCAAACCGTAAAGATTACAGAACACTTCGCCTTGAAGTATTTGATATGGAATAAGGAGTTATTATGGCTTTTGACAGATTGATTGATAAAATTGTAGAAATGCAAAACCCAACTGTTGCAGGTCTTGACCCAAAACTTGACTATGTACCGCAGTTTATTAAGGACAGATGCTTTGCAGAATACGGTGAAAATTTAAAGGGCGCCGCTCAGTCTTTGCTACAGTTCAATATGGCTTTAATTGATGAACTGTATGATATTGTTCCTGCAATCAAACCACAAGCCGCATACTATGAAATGTACGGCCCTGAGGGCGTTAGAGTTTTAGCGGAAACTATCGCTTATGCAAAGTCAAAGGGTATGTACGTTATTACCGACGGCAAACGTAACGATATCGGCACAACTATGGAAGCCTATTCAATCGCCCATTTAGGCGATACAAAGGTAAATGGGCAGATGATTAGTCCGTTTGATGCAGATGCCCTAACAGTCAACGGTTATCTTGGCACAGACGGAATAAAGCCTCTGTTGAATGTATGTAATGAAAAAGACAAGGGCATTTTCGTTCTTGTTAAGACTTCCAATCCAAGTTCCGGTGAGTTGCAGGATTTAAAACTCGAAAGCGGCGAAACAGTTTACGAGCGTATGGGCGCAATGTGTGAAAATTGGGGCGAAAGTCTAAAGGGTAACTACGGCTACAGCGGTGTAGGTGCAGTTGTAGGCGCAACCTATCCTGAAATGCTAAAGGAACTTCGTGTAAAAATGCCGCACACATTCTTCCTTGTTCCCGGTTATGGTGCCCAAGGCGGCGGTGCTGATGACGTTAAGTACGCATTTGACGAAAATGGAATCGGCGCAATAATCAATTCAAGCCGTGGAATTATGTGCGCTTGGCAGAAACAAGAGGGTAAAACCGAGAAAGATTTTGCTACTGCCGCTCGTGAGGAAGCAATCCGAATGAGAAACGATATCCAAAATGTAGTAGGCAAAATGACAGCAAAATAATAAATTATGTCAAAATATTTGCTTTTATCTTGTCAAAGTCTGTTAATTTATTGACAATATGCAAGATTAAGAGTATAATTTATCCATATATTAATTTTAAGGAGTGTCAGGAGAATGGCAAGAGTATATAACTTTTCAGCAGGTCCGGCGGTAATTCCGGAGTCTGTTCTAAAAGAAGCAGCAGAAGAAATGTTGGATTACAAGGGCAGCGGTATGTCCGTAATGGAGATGAGCCACCGTTCAAAATGGTTTGACGACATTATCAAAGAGGCTGAAAAAGATTTAAGAGAACTTATGAATATCCCTGATAATTATAAGGTTCTTTTCCTACAGGGCGGCGCAAGTTTACAGTTTGCGGCTATTCCTATGAACTTAATGAAAAACAAGGTTGCCGACTATATCGTTACAGGTCAGTGGGCAAAGAAAGCATTTGCAGAGGCTAAAATTTACGGCCAGGCTAACAAAATCGCTACATCAGAGGATAAGGTATTCTCATATATCCCTGATTGCTCAGATCTTCCAATCAGCGAGGATGCAGACTATGTTTATATCTGCGAAAACAACACAATTTACGGTACAAAATTCCACGAACTACCAAATACAAAGGGTAAGCCATTGGTTGCAGACGTATCTTCCTGCTTCCTTTCAGAGCCTGTTGACGTTGAAAAATACGGCGTAATTTATGCAGGTGTTCAGAAAAACGCAGGTCCTGCAGGTTTACAGATTGTAATTATCCGTGAGGATTTAATTACTGATGATGTTCTGCCCGGCACACCGACTATGATGAAGTATAAGACACAGGCTGACGCTGACTCTCTATACAACACACCTCCTTGTTACGATATTTATATCTGCGGTAAAATCTTCAAGTGGGTTAAGGAAATGGGCGGCCTTGAGGCTATGAAGGCTCATAACGAAAAGAAAGCAAACATTCTTTACGATTACCTTGACCAAAGCGAAATGTTCAGCGGTACAGTTGTAAAGAAAGACCGTTCATTAATGAACGTACCTTTCGTTACAGGCGATGCTGATTTAGATGCAAAATTTGTAAAAGAGGCTACTGCCGCAGGTTTCGTAAACCTAAAGGGTCACCGTACAGTAGGCGGTATGAGAGCGTCTTTATACAACGCTATGCCTATTGAGGGTGTAGAAAAACTTGTTGAGTTTATGAAGAAGTTTGAGGCAGAAAATAAATAATTTAAGAAGGTTTTTTGTAATGTATAATATTCTAACTTTAAATAAAATTTCTCCAAATGGTACAGACCGTATGGGAGATAACTACAATATTTCCGATGATGTTCAGAACCCTGCGGCTGTACTTGTACGTTCAGCATCAATGCACGATATGGAAATGCCGGAGTCACTTTTGGCTATCGCACGTTGCGGTGCAGGTACTAACAATATTCCAAAGGATGCTTGTGCAGACAAGGGTATTGTAGTTTTCAACACTCCCGGCGCTAACGCAAATGCCGTAAAAGAACTTGTAGTAGCAGGTTTGCTTTTAAGTTCACGTAAGGTAGTAGAGGGTATTGAATGGGCAAAAACATTAAAAGGCAACGGCGATGCTGTAGGCAAAATGGCTGAAAAGGGCAAGGGTCAGTTTGTAGGTCCTGAAATTTTAGGCAAAACTTTAGGCGTTGTAGGTCTTGGCGCAATCGGTGTTTTAGTTGCTAATGCAGCAGTTGCTTTGGGTATGAAAGTTATCGGCTTTGACCCATTCCTTTCCGTAAATAACGCTTTGGCACTTGACCCATCCGTTAAGGTTATGAAATCTCAGGAAGAGGTTATGACTAACTGCGATTACCTGACAATTCACGTTCCGCTGATGGACGCAACAAAGGATCTTGTAAATGCAGAAATGATTGCAAAGATGAAAGACGGCGTTCGTATTCTTAACTTCAGCCGTGACGGTCTTGTAAATTCAACGGCAGTTTTAGAGGCTATCAAAAGCGGTAAGGTTTCAAAATATGTTACCGACTTTGCAACTGACGATGTTCTTGCAGAGGAAAATGTAATCTGCCTGCCACACCTTGGCGCATCTACTCCCGAGAGTGAGGACAACTGCGCTATTATGGCTGCCGACCAGGTTATGGATTACCTTGAAAACGGTAACATTGTTAATTCCGTAAACTATCCGGCAGTTTCAATGGCAAAGTCCGGTGCAGTTCGTTACTGTGTAATGTTCAAGGCAAATGATGACGCTGTTAAGAATATTACCGGCGCTGTTGCAGGTGCTGTTGCTGTTGAGGCAAAAACTCGCGGTGCTTACGGCTATGCTATTGTTGACGCTAACGATGACAGTTCCGTAGCGGCTTTAGAGGCTGTTGCCGACGTAATCAAGGTTAGAGTAATTAAGTAAATCAACCCTAAAATTTACAAACCCACAGAGTTACATCTGTGGGTTGTTTACGTTAAAGGGGGATAATATGACACGTGAACAACTCTTTGCGTTTGCAAAGGAATACTACGGCACAATTCCTGACTATCCTTGGGATAGTACTCCTGATGCCGCTGTGTTGAGAAATCAATTCGGCAAATGGTACGGACTTGTTATGAATCTGCCACGCAAGACTATGGGATTACAGGGCGAGGGAAAAATAGATATCCTCAACGTAAAAAGCGACCCTATGCTTATTAGTTCATTGATAGGGCAAAAGGGGTACTTCCCTGCCTACCATATGAACAAAACCTATTGGATTAGTATCGCCCTTGAAGGCACTGTGCCAAATAGTGAAGTGGAAAATATGCTTGATTTAAGTTATCAACTTGTATTACCGAAAAGTAAAAGAAAACATAATTGATAGAAAAAGCCTATCCGAAACTCAATCGGATAGGCTTTGCACTTTGGCAATAGTTTGGGAAAATAATAGACTCCCTTGTGTAAAGAAATATTGCTATATTTTCCATACAAAAAGGGAGGCGATACTCTCCGCCGTAGGCGGTTATTGATACGGTCGGGAATAGAAGTTTATTCATATATGAATTTTTCTACACGACCACAATTTTCCATTTTCCATTTTCAATTTTCCATTAATAATTTAATTCCCAATTAAATTATCATACATTAAATCTGAACAGTACAACGTCGCCGTCTTTCATAACGTATTCTTTACCCTCACTGCGGTAAAGACCCTTTTCTTTGGCGGCGGCGATTGAACCGCATTCCATTAAATCGTCAAAGGAAACAATTTCCGCACGAATAAATCCACGTTCAAAGTCGGTGTGAATTTTTCCTGCTGCCTGCGGAGCCTTTGTGCCTTTCTGAATAGTCCATGCTCTGACTTCAGGTTTGCCGGCTGTTAAGAAACTGATAAGTCCGAGAAGTGAGTAGCACTCCTTAATAAGTCGGTCAAGACCGCTTTCCTCAAGACCTAAGTCGGACAGGAACATTTCCTTTTCTTCCTTGTCCATATCAACAATTTCTTCCTCAATTTGGGCGCAAATGGGAAGTACGCCTGCGTGTTCCTCAGCGGCAACCTCTTTTACCATATCAAGATACTTGTTGCCCTCGATGCCCTTTGAGAAATCCTCGTCGCTCATATTTGCCGCATAAATTATGGGCTTTGTTGTAAGCAGAGCAACCTCGGAAATTATTTTCTGCTCTTCCTCGTCCATCTCTACACTTCGAGCAGCCTTGCCCTCGTTTAGAGCGGCTAAAATTCTTTCAAACAGGTTGATGTCAGTCTGATATTTCTTGTCGCCTTTTAATAGTTTTTTAGTTTTGTCAAGACGTTTTTCAAGCATCTCAACGTCGGACAAAATCAGTTCAAGGTTGATAGTTTCAATATCACGTTTTGGGTCAATACTTCCCTCAACGTGCACAATGTCGGTGTCCTCAAAGCATCTTACAACGTGAACGATAGCATCACATTCTCTGATATTTGCAAGGAACTTGTTGCCTAAACCCTCGCCCTTTGAGGCTCCCTTTACAAGTCCTGCAATATCAACAAATTCAATACTTGCCGGTGTGTATTTTTCAGGGTCGTACATTTCGGCCAACTTGTCAAGTCTGCTGTCAGGAACAGCAACAACCCCCACGTTTGGCTCAATGGTGCAGAATGGATAGTTTGCACTTTGTGCGCCTGCATTTGTAATCGCATTAAAAAGTGTGCTTTTACCTACGTTTGGTAAACCTACAATACCAAGTTTCATATCTATATCTCCTAACAAAATCTATTTAACTTTGGTTATTATAACATAATACTTTCCAATACACAACATTTATTATAGAGCCGTAAATTTCACACCTATTTTATAAAATGCTGAACTGCATATATTATGCCGAGAATAATCGGTTGGTGGGCAAGGTAGATAATTAACGAATGTCTGCCTACAAATGCAAGAGGTCTTATGTGCCTTTTCTTTAAAAACTTCGGCAGTTTGTGAACGTTTTTGCCCAGAGAAATACCGGCAATAAACAGGAAAATCCAAGGAATAATGGGAAAATAATCTGCGGAATAAAAACTCGGTGAATAAAATCCAAACATCATTGTGTAGTCTGTTGAGTATAAAAATTTCGGCAGTTGTATTGCATAGTCAGGCATAAATCCGATATATCCCTGCTGAATATTATATGTTGCAACAAACAACAGTCCGAAAATGATAACTCCGATTACAGAGGGGATTTTTAGTATAGGCTTTTTCAGGGGAGCGCAAATAATATTTGCAAAGGCTAT
>JAQXSC010000035.1 GCA_029218825.1 Oscillospiraceae bacterium
GCCATATTTGCCTGTGCAAACTTATGGGCAATACACTCCGCCATTCTCATACTCTGAAGGTGGGTATCCTTAATAGGGTCGATATATCCAAGTTCGTTTTCGCAAATATGTGCTTTACCATTGTAAACTGTGCCGTAAACAGAGGCATCACTGCAAAATACAGTCTTTTCCACCCTGCTGTTGGAAATATACTCAAGGAGATTGCTTGTGGCTACGTTGTTTCCGTTCTCAACAAACTCCTTGTGGATAACAAAATCCGCATTATATGCGCCAAGATTATCGTAACTTTCGCTGACTAAAAACTCAACATCATCTCGAGAACTCAATTCGGTATATCTGTCAAGGAGATAGTCCTTGCAGTCAACTGCAATTACCCTTGTGTTAAGTTTCAGCAAATCGTTATTTATCAGAAAAGCGGACACAAGATAGTAACCTAATAAATCTCCGGCGCCTGTGATCAGTACTGTTTTGTTTTTGAATAAGGAGAAGTCAATGGGGCATTTTGCAACAGTCAACAAATCCTCATAAATATATGGTTTTAATAAATCTTTTACCATACTCATATTGTTTACTCCCTAATCACAAATTAAAAGGCAATCTTATTTTTTGGTATAAGTAACCTCAAGTCCTGTTTCCGCTGAACGCTTCCATTGAATTTTCAGACGAGAGTAGTCGTACTTAACAATTCCGTCTTTTTCGTGGGTCTTTTTCATTTTGCTGAAGAATGATTCAGGCAAACCTAATGCTTTGTTTGCATTATGAATCATCTTTACAATTTCTTTATTGTTGCTTTCCGATATATCCTCAGGATTGCTGTCAATAGTCATAGAGTTGCCGTCTTCGGAAATTACGCAGTATTTACTGTCTGCGCCGATTTCCCTGTAAACAGACTCAAAGTCAACTCTTGCGTTGAGTATTGAAAAACACATAGCAAAGATAACTAAACCTGTTATCAATACAGATACGGCGGCATACACTATTTTTCTGAATGTGCCGTTTGGGGCTTTTTTTGTAACTGATTTTTCTGCATTTTGTGCGGCAATATCAGCCTTTGCTTTTACTTCATCTGTTGCTTCTTTGCTTTTGCTGATATTTTCCGAGCCGTAATGCTCTTTTCTGTACTTTGCCAATGCTTTTTTGTTTTGTTCCAAATCTTCTTTTAACGTATCAATTCTTGAAGAAATTTTTGCGATTTTTCTTTCGCTTAACTTTATTAAATTTTCATCATCCGTATTATTTAAAGCCTCTTTGAAACCGTTAAGTTTGTTTGTCAGCCTGTTGATTTGCATTGTACGTTTGTCAACAAGATATACAAGGTGAGTTTCCTCGGTAGGGCCGTCAAAGATAATATGACCCTTTTTTAGATAAATTGAACGTGGGCAGATTTCCTTAACTGACACAGGGTTGTGACTTACGTATAAAACAGTAACATCCTCTTCCTGTATAACTTCTTTAATTTTTGTTTTACACTTTGCCCTGAAAGCGGCGTCACCTACAGATAAAGCCTCGTCAACAACAAGAATATCCGGCTCTATGTTTACGTTAATAGCAAAGCCCAAACGCATTTTCATACCGCTTGAGTATGTTCTTACAGGCTGGTCGATATAATCGCCCAGTTCCGCAAATTCAATAACTCGTTCCTCAATATCCTTGATTTCCTCGTCATTTAAACCGAGAACATAGCCTTTGAGATAAATATTTTCTCTGCCTGTCATTTCAAGGGAAAAACCGGCGGTGAGTTCAAGCAAAGCCGCAACTACGCCCTTAACCTGAACAGTACCCTCGTCAGGAAAAGTTACGCCGGTAATTGTCTTTAGCATAGTTGACTTGCCGGAACCGTTATCTCCCATAATACCTATAGCCTCGCCTTTACGCACCTCAAAAGATACATGATCCAAGGCGTGGTTAAGGATAGGTCTTTTAGGCTTGAAAAACAGAGCCTTAAATCTTTCTTGATCGTTTCTGTATAATGTGTAGGTTTTGCAGACGTTGTCAAACTTAATAATAACTTCGGCGTTTTCATCTGCTACCTTTAAGTCTTTAATTCCTTGTAATTCGCTCATTTCTTCACTCCTTACAGTACATCCGGGATTCTCTTTCTCAGACGATTGTAGTTATATACGCCCAAGAAGAAAACAAGTGCAAATTCAAATAAGAATATTACTAATTCCAACGTGTAGTCATAGAAAGGTCTGTTGTAAAGGAAACAGTTTCTGTAACCGTTTACAAAGAAGTTTACAGGGTTGAAAAGCATAATTTTATCGATAGGAGCCGGCAGGTCGTAGGAGTTGTAAATTACACCGGACAGCCAGAACATACCTGTCATAAATGAGGCAAGTGCATTTTCAAAGTCAGGACTGAAAGCGCTCATTGAGGCTGTACTCCAGGATAAAAATACGAAGAACAGGAACATCAACGGCATATAGAAGAAGTACTGCAAATTATATATGCTTGGATAGTATCCGAAGCATATAAGAACAATATACATAATAACCGACAGCATAATGTGTATATACAATCTTGACAGGGCGGTGTAGGTCATAATAGTGGAAACAGGGAAGTTTACCTTTGTAACAAACTGTCTGTGACTTCTGATAACTTTTGAGCCTTGGCTGATGCTTTCAGAGATATAGAACCATGGCACAAGACCGGAAATCATAAATACAAAACGTGTAAAGGACATTGTAACATCCCCAACGTCAACGCCTATTTCGCGAACAGCCTTGATACCTACCGAGAAAGCAAACCAATATACAAACAACTGAAAGGTAGGCTTGATTACAGCCCAAAGTGGGCCTAAGGCGGAGCCTTTGTATGTTTTAACAAGTTCGATTTTGGCAAGTTTAAAAATCTGTTTGCCAAAACCTTTGTGTTCATTAATAATTTCCTTTATAAAAATTATCATCGCCCCCAATACAAGAACTTAAAATTTCTATTGTTTAACATTTCTATTATATAACTTTTTGCATATTTGTCAATTTGTATATTGCACAAAAAAGGGCAAAGCCGAAGCTTTGCCCTAATAAAATGTATTTATGACCAACTGTTTGATGAGAAGTTGAATGTCATACCGCTTGTTGACGGAACTGACAAGTTGCCTGTTTGCCCTTCGTTGCTTCCCTTACTAAAGATTACATTATCGAATCCTGTTGGAATAGTGTATTTCCACTTGCCGTCGGAGGTTTGTTCCATAGAAACTCCCGGCCAAGCGTTTGGACCCTCGCTACCGGTCTGCCAGTAGTAAATGTTTACACTTGACCAGTTGCCGGTGTTTTCAAAGTAAACTACTGTGCCGTCCTCCTGAGGCTGTGTAGCCTGTGTGGGCTGTGTTGGAGCCTGTTTAATAAGGGCTTGACCAACCTTTGCAATATCACTTAATCCCACAAGTTTTTTCTGAATGTATGTTGCATCCTTAATGTTTACCGCATTGTTTCCGTCAACGTCAGACAGGGTATAGCCTGTTTCTGATAAAGCAGAAACTTCTGCGATGTGCTTTTGAATAGCAGTTGTATCGCTGATGTTTACAACCTTGTCAACGTTTGCGTCACCATAGATACCTACGATTTCTGTAGCAGGCTGTGTAGGAGTTGTAGGCTGAGTAGGTGCTGTTGTAGCAGTAGTCGGCTGTGTTGAAGGTGTAGTAGGAACAGTACCATCGGAACTTTCAAGAAGGATTGTGCCGTTAGCACCGCTGTTGAATGTAACCTTACCGCCTGAAACAGCAGCAGTAGTACCGTCATATGTGTTCTTTAGAACTGTACCGTCAGGGAATGTGTTGTTAAGTGTGATTGTTACGCTTGTGTTTTTGTTTGCGCCGATACAAGCAACTACTGCGTCAGCAACGCCGTTTTTGTTGTATGTACGAGCAAATGCAGCACCGGAAGTTGCAGACAGGTTTGTATGCTGACCTGCACCTACAGCAACGTGATTGTTTCTGAACTGACCGACTTTCTGCCAATGAGAAAGTACGTTTTTGTCAAGACTGTTCCAGTTCATATCTGAACGTAGGGCGTGGTCTTTACCGGAAGCCAGACCGCCTAAAAGCGGACGGTTACTTTCGTCACCGTAGTAAATCTGAATACCGCCCGGTAAAAGTTGGAATGCAGAACCCTGATAAATTAAGTCATTTCTGCAAAGTCTTGTATCGTGAGAAGATAAGTAGGACAGTACGTTATATTTATCATTTGAGTTTAGCTGATTTGCGTAACTCCTGTATGTTTCGTTAATGGAACTTGCGCCCGGAACACCGGGAGCACCTGAGTCAAAACTGTTGCTGCTACCGAAAGAGAAGTTTATCATTGAGTCAAATCCGCCCTGAGTGTAAAAGCCGTCATATGATAGGAAGTGAGGATAACATTCACCTGTCATCCAGAAATCCTCGTCCCAGTCAGCGCCGGGCTTTGATGGGTTGTTTGCTCTCCAAGTTTTCAGTGACTCTACGCACTGTGTTTTTAATGCTTTCCAAGAGTCCATAGAAACGTGCTTTGCAGTATCGCAACGGAAACCGTCAACACCATATTTCTCAACCCATTGTGACAGCCAAAATACAAGATAGTTTCTTACTGTTTTCTGTTTGCCTGTTGCAAAGTATGAGTTCAGTTCACTTTGCTTTTGGACAAGAGAGCCTTCTTTAGTCCACTTTGTTTTTAAAATCTGTGGAATATCAACTGTAGCATTAACATTTTCCTTTAAGTCAGGCAGAAAGGCTTGACAACCCTCCAAGTCGCCTGAACCTTCTCTATAACCTGCAAGACCTGCTCTGAGCCAATCAGGACCCCACCATTTTGCCCAGTCAGCTGCGTTATTGTTGTAGTCGATATATGTGTGGTAGGATTGGTCGTTTAGTTTTGCGTTGTAGTAGTCGTTTTCCCATCCACTCTTTACAGTACCGAATCCGTACTCATCCATATCATACAGGGTGTTATAACCAACGTGATTCATAACTATATCAAGTACAACTCTGATATTGTGCTTGTGGGCTGTATCAACTAAGGTTTCAAACTCTTCTTCTGTACCGAAGTTTTGGTCAGTCTGTGAGAAGTCAAGAGCATAGTAACCGTGGTATGAATAGTGAGGGAAAGAGCCTGATTTGCCGTTACCGGCAATACAGTAGCCGTGAATCTGCTCGTAAGGTGCTGAAATCCAAATAGCATTTACACCTAAGTTATCAAAATAGCCTTCCTCGATCTTTTTGGTAATACCTGCAAAGTCACCGCCGTGGAATGAAGCGGCGTCAGAGTTACCGGTTACAACCTGACCATTCTGATTAAGGCTTCTGCCGTATGAGTGGTCGTTGCTTGTGTTGCCGTTGTAGAAACGGTCTGTGAGTAAGAAATAAACAGATGCGTTATCCCAAGAGAAATCAGACGGGCCGCTTAATGTTGCCCCGCTTGAGTTACTTTGAGAGGTTACACCTGATGGGTCGGCACTTGTTGCAACAGCGTTTGCTGTAATAGCAGTAGCGGCTAATGTAACAAGAAGTGCCAAGCAAAGAATTATAGATAATATTCTTTTCATTGCTTTTCATCCTTTCAAAATTTCTAAATAATGGGTTTTATAAAACCATATTCACATAATATTATACAGATTTTATTCCAAATTGTATATGTGTTTTATTACTATATTTTGTAAAATTTTTTGTTTAAAATAACTAAACCGCAGGTTGTCAGCCTGCGGTTTAATTTAGATTTTAATTATTAAATTAACCATTGTATGTTGTCCAAGAGCCTGTTGCACCGCCACCGTCATTTGGTTTGTAGCAGTTATATGGCTTTGTAACTGTAATATCGCCGGTTTTTGCGACACCATTCCATCCTTGGCTGAACGGAGCATTTCTGAACAGGAATGTCTTTGTGCCGTCAGGAATAGGCTGAGGTAATTCTAACTTCCAGATGTTAGTGCCTGAAATTCTTGTCATAGCAAGTGTTTCGTCGTTTGTCATACCGCAGCCCCAACCATAAACATATACCTCGTTCCAATTTGCAGCAGAGTTGTCGAAGTACAATGTTGTCAGTTGGAAATCAGGCGGAGTATCTGCAACATAAGGACCTGTTGAGCCTTGTGGTGAACCGCCGTCATGGTAGTCTGTTAATGTGTAACAGTTGTTTCTTTTAGAGAATGTTACAGGCATTAGGTTATATGCCTCAGCATCTGTTGAAGGATTGTCAACAGGCAGTAATGCTCTGTAAATTATTGCACTTGAAAGACTTTCGGGAACATCGGCAATAAACACATTTGGATAAGCGTCTAAATCCTGCTCCATTAAGTAGGATGTGCCGGAGTTATTATCATATAGATATACGCTGCATCCCATAGAAGTCATCCAAGGCAGTGTTGTTTTTAAGTAAGCCTTGTATGTGTTTTGTGGTTGAGTTGTAGGCTGTGTAGTTGGTTGAGTGGTAGGTTGTGTAGTAGGCTGTGTGGTAGGCTGTGTGGTAGGCTCTGTAACTACAGGAGGAACATAATTCTGTCCAACCTTTGCAGCATCGCTCAAACCTGCAATATACTTTTGAATGTATGTTGCGTCTTTAATTGTAACGGAGTTTACACCGTCAACGTCGGATACCTTGAAACCATCACTTGACAATGCAGACAAATCTGCAAGATGCTTTTGAATAGCAGTAACGTCGTTGATGTTTATTTTACTGTCTAAGTTTGCGTCACCGAAAGTCAGTCCGCTTACGGTAGGAACAGTTGAAGGAGTTGTAACCTGTGTTGGCTGTGTAGTATTGGTAGGCTGTGTAGCGGTAGTGGATTGTGTTGCTCCGCCTGTTGTAACTTCCGTTGCAGAAACAGGAGCAGACTGTCCGGGAACGTCGGTAGTTGTTACCCAAGCGGACTGTGATTTACTTGTCAGTTTGTGTGATGTTCCCTTTAAAGCCAATTTTGTTTTAGAGCCGTCTGTGGGGAACTGGTTGCCGGCAGATGCGGCGCCGTTTGAAGATGCGGAGTCATTTACAATAACATATGTATTGTTTGAATTAGCCAAGTCAAATGTTGACGCTACTGTTGTGCTTGAGCCGGTAGTCTGCTGTAAACAAGAATTATTGTTTATCTGAATATAATAGCATTTTAGATTATCGTCATGCTTCATAACCTCGCCGGGCCAGTTAGCATTTTTGTAAGTGTAGGTAGAACTTGTGTTTTCATCATAAACGTAACATTTGATAGGAGCCTTCCAGTTGTACTGTGATACAAATGAATCAGGAAGCATTACATATACACCGGATGAAGCCGCCTCGGTTTTCTTGTATCTGTATGTAATTGAAGTTGTCTGACTTCCGTCTGTAGCGGTAAGTTTTAAGTTGATTGTTGAGCCGTATTTGTAGTCTTTACCGATTCTGATTGTAGGTGAACCTGTAAAGGTAACAGGCGCATAGTTTTCAAGTTGATATGTACCGCTTGTAGCGTTTGAAAGTGAAAGTTTAACTGTGATTGATTCACCTTGGAAAGTCTGTGTTTCCTCACTTGCAAATGCTTTTGGAGTAGTTGTACCCTGGGTAACAACAGCAACACCTGTAGAGCCGATTTGACCGCTTACAGTACCGCCTGATACTGTAAACTTGTTGCCTGTAACCATATCTGTGTATGAGCCGTCCTGTAGTCCTGTGCCGGATACAGAAGCATTAGCGGTAGTGCCGTTTGTGTTTACAATAACTACACCCTTGTTGCCTCTTGCAACATAAGAGAAGTTACCGCTGTAGCCAACCTTTTCGCTTTGACCTACAAAGTTGTTGTGAAACTTGTTTACTTCGGCAACAGCAACGCTCTTGTATGTTGTATCTGTAGCACTTCCGCCCATACTCATTGTGCCCGGACGTGGGAAGAACAGAGCAGTTGCGTCTTTTCTTGCGCCGACCATAGCCCAAGCCTTAACAATATCCGTATTGCTTACGCCCTGAGTTGAATCGGAACTGCCCTCGTATGTATCGTGGGATTCAGCCCACAAAACAGCCTTTGAAGCGTTGTTTGAAAGAGGATAAGAGGAGTTAGCGGCAGATGAAGCATTGTGTCCTGTAACGCCGCCTAAAATGTTCTTTGACGCTACGTTATCTGTAACGCTCATTAACTGTGTGTAAGCATTAATACTTCTGCCACCGCCCAGTGTGTTAAGAATTTCACCGTAGCAGAATAACGACTTGCCGCCGTTCTTTTGTGCATAGTATGTTGATGCGTCGCCGATTACTGTCTGCCAATAATTTGATGCGTAAGAACCGTCGCTGCTTGTTTCAATGTGTTTAGCAGCGTCAAAACGGAAACCGTCAACACCGCAGTCAATACAACTTCTTAACAAATCTTTAACTCTGTTCTGAACAACTGCGTTACCTGTGTTCAAGTCAGGACAAGCGGAAACAAGACCCTGAACTACGCCCTGAACATTGCCATCGGAAGCGTTGTTGAAATATTGGTGGAAGTATGGGTTGTTTCTTGTTGCACCTGTGCCGTTATAGATGGTAGGCTCAAAGGTCTTTACCTCAGCAGCAAGACCATATGGGTTGGAACTGTTGCCATCTGTAACTGCGCCTAAATGGTTGGAAACTACGTCAACGATAATTTTGATGCCGTATTTTTCAGCGGCAGTACAAAGTGACTTTAGTTCAGCCTTGGTGCCTAACCAAGAATTATCGGAAATATTAAAACTTACAGGCTGGTATAATTTCCACCATTGACCTGCAACGTCTAAAGACAGGCTATAGTCCTTTGGATCCTGAACAGGTGATGTCTGAATTGCGGAATAACCCGCAGCGGCAATAGCCTCGAGGTTTTGCTCAATTTCAGAATATCCCCAACAGAAAGCATGGAGGATAACTCCGTCTTGAATGTTGCTCTGTGTGTTTACGTCTGTTGCAACAGCCTCTGTTTTTACGTGGGCAGCATTTACCGTAGTAAAGCAGAAAGCGGAGCAAACAAGAGTAAGAACAAGAACAAGACTTAGAATACTCTTGAGTTTTTTCATAGTATAAAACTCCCTTTCATAAATTTTGTGCAAATACGCACTTTAAACATAATCATTATACCAAATTTATCGTTACAAGTATATGTGTTTTTTAAACAATAAAGAAATATTATTTTTATGAAAAGTGCCATATTAAAAATCATAATATAATAATTGACATTTACATACAAAAAAATTATAATATACGCTGACGTAATCTCGAATTGCGTAAATATTTTTTGGGGGTAGATAGATGAAACAGATAGAAAACAATACAATTATATCATTAAAGGATATATATGTAGAGTTTGACGGAGAAGTAATTTTAAATCACATTAACCTTGACTTTAAGGATAAGGAATTTGTCACTATACTTGGCCCCAGCGGTTGCGGTAAAACCACAACTTTAAGGGTAATAGGCGGATTTTTAGAGCCTAATGAGGGCGAAGTGTATTTTGATAACAAAAAGATTAACGGTATTCCGCCTCATAAGAGAAACGTAAATACCGTGTTCCAGAAGTATTCCTTATTTCCTCATTTAAACGTATTTGATAATGTTGCCTTTGGTATGCGAATAAAGAAGATACCGAAGGATGAAATAAAAAAGCGAGTAAGGGAAATGCTTGCAATAGTTGACCTTAAAGGTTACGAAAAAAGAAATGTTGCAAAACTTTCCGGCGGTCAGCAACAGCGTGTGGCTATTGCAAGAGCATTGGTATGCGACCCGAAAGTTCTCTTGCTTGACGAACCGCTGGGAGCCCTTGACTTAAAACTCCGCAAAAATATGCAGTGGGAGTTAAAGCAAATTCAGCAAAAAACCAATACTACTTTTATATATATTACTCACGACCAGGAGGAAGCCTTGACAATGTCCGATACTATCGTTGTTATGAACAACGGTGTTATTGAGCAGGTAGGCACTCCCACAGAAGTTTACAACGAACCCCAAAATGCCTTTGTAGCAGACTTTATCGGCGAGGCTAATATCATAAACGGCGTTATGATAGACGACTGCCGTGTACGTGTTTTAGGGGTAGAACTTGAATGTGTAGATAAAGGCTTCGGACAGAATACACCTGTTGATATTGTAATCCGTCCGGAGGATATCGAAATAGTTGAGCCTGACACAGTTCCCCTTACCGGTACTGTTACCGACGTTGTTTTCAAGGGCGTACACTATGAGATCACAGTTATCTGCAACCACTGTGAATGGATAATTCACTCAACGGAAAGTGCAAAAATCGGCGACAGAATCGGTATGAAAGTAATACCGTTCAATATTCAGATTATGAACAAAATGTTCGACAAGCCCTATAATACATTTGAGGCTGAGGTTGTCTATTCCAACGAGCAGGAGAATACAATTACAATTAAACTTGAAGACAGCGAGATTGATATTGAGGGTCATTTCTTTGAGGTCGGCACAAAAATTCGGGCAATACTTCCGCCAAACGCCCTGTCTATTGCAGGTGACGGTGTAGGCGATTTGAATGATGTATATATCGAATCTGTTATCTTTAAGGGTGAACATAACGAGATAATCTTGGAATCAGATAATCAGAAATGGCTTATGCAGAGCGATCAGGACGAACAGGTTGCTACATATGTACCTTTGAAATTTGACTTTACAAAGGCAAGATTTCAGGTAGTGGAGGGTGATACCTGATGAGATTACGCAGACCCTCTATTCCGTATATCATATGGATGGTAATTTTCACCATCATACCGATTTTCCTTATCGGTTTTTATGCTTTTACAGACAGGAACGGTAATTTTTCTTTACAGCCTTTTGAAAAAGCCTTCGGCTATATGAACGTTTTTACAAGCAGTTTGTGGATTGCTTTTATTTCTACTGTAATCTGCCTTGTTATTGCCTACCCCTTAAGTTACATAATTAGCCGACAAAAGGAAAGTACACAGAATATAATCACTATGCTGATTATGATTCCTATGTGGATGAACTTTTTGCTCAGGATTTATGCTTGGGTAATGCTTTTGCAGGACAACGGTCCTATTGACACAATGCTGTCATTTTTGGGAATAAATATTACCTTGCTGGGTAATAGGGGAGCCGTAATTTTAGGTATGGTGTATGAATATCTGCCCTTTATGGTACTTCCTCTTTATACAGTAATGTCAAAAATTGATAACCGCTTAATTGAGGCGGCACAGGATTTAGGAGCAAATAAGGGAAAAATTCTGTTGAAGATAGTTTTTCCTTTAAGTGTTCCCGGTATTATTTCAGGTATTACAATGGTATTTGTGCCTACGGCAAGTACTTTCCTTGTTTCACAGTACTTGGGTGGTACAAACGATATAATGATAGGCGATATTATAGACAGAATTTTCTGGAGTGACCAAAACACAGGCTCGGCTATTGCTTTGGTACTTATGGTGTCAATTTTCGCTTTCCTTATTATTCTGAATTTCTTTGGAGATGAGGAGGCGATTTCA
>JAQXSC010000036.1 GCA_029218825.1 Oscillospiraceae bacterium
TGTTAATGGGTAAAACCATTTAACAGCCATAAGGCAAAATTAAATATCAAGTTTAGACCTTGTAGAAGTAATTCTGCAAGGTCTTTTTTTACCCGCAAAACATAGAAAAAGCCTTGTAAACACTGCGTTTGTGTCAATAAAACAGGAATTTTATTTACATTATTTGCGGCGGTGCTGTTGATAACGATTTTTGCATCGTGGTTGATAAACAGCTTCGCACAATGACATAGAGTATTTGAAAAAGTATGTTTTTGGGAAAATCTCTTGTATTCTTGAAAGTGGCAGAAATGCAGTAAAATCAATGTTTTTCAGAAATAGCACCGATAACAGCAAATATGTTTTTGGGAGGTGTTTTCGTTTTTTGGGAAATAATATGCTGTTTTTGGGAACATTTTTGGGAAATCAGAAAGGTGGATTCTATGATTAAGAAAAACTACAAAGGCAGATGTATAAAGAAATCTGTCAGCAAATCAAAAGAGGTTTGCAGAACTTACAACGAATTACAGCTTGCTTATTTAGATAGTCTGCAAAGCAATGATGATATAACGGAAATACAATGCAATATTCCGCTCGATGGTAAAGAAATCGGGGAATACAACACAGATCTTCTTTGCACAAAATCAAACGGTGATTTATTGGTTCGTGAATGTGTATTCCGCAAGCACTTATTAAAACCACTGACCGTAAAACTTTTGGATGCTTCACGCTCATATTGGCTGAAACGTGGTGTTAATGATTGGGGGCTGGTTATTGATGCTGAAAAATAAGTTATTGCAAAAAAATAATAATATTGTCCGTGTTCTTGAAACTGAAAACGACAAAGCCCTCATTGTAAATTGTATAAAAAGAGTTGTTCCACAGTGGATAAACACAGCGGAATTGACCGAATACACAGAATGTAGCATAAATGATTTATCGGATATAACCGGAATTTGCACCCTCCCTATTGACGAGTTAGACAATGAAAGCCGCTGTATTGCATATAAAAGATTTACAGCCATTGCCGGTGTATTGCCGTTTATTGCAGATGATAAATCCCGATGCAATGCTATTAGTAATATGGCACAGCATTTCAATATCAGTAAACAAACGATAAAGCAATACTTATGGTTGTATCTTGTTTATCAAAATATCAGTGTTCTTGCACCAAAAAAGTGTAGTTATGAAAAGCCACTGACAACAGATGAAAAAAATATTAGATGGGCATTAAACAAGTATTTTTATAATCAAAGCCGTAACAGCCTACAAACTGCATATACACTTATGCTTAAAGAAAAATATTGTGATGGTAACGGTGTATTGTTGCAGAAATACCCTACAATACACCAATTCCGATATTTCTATCGTAAGAATAGGAAAATGCAAAACTATTATATTTCCCGTGATGGCTTAAAAAACTATCAGAGAAATAACAGACCTCTGACAGGTGACGGCATACAAGCATTCGCTTCCGCTGTTGGTGTTGGAATGTTGGATTCTACTATATGCGATATTTACCTTATAAACGAAAGCGGAAACATAATAGGCAGACCCATTTTGACCGCTTGCATTGATGCTTATAGTGGTTTGTGCTGTGGTTATTCATTAAGTTGGGAGGGTGGTGTTTACAGCCTCCGAAATTTATTGTTGAATGTAGCCGCTGACAAAGTTAAACACTGCAAGAGATTTGGGATTTATATAAACCAAGACGATTGGAATTGCAGAGGTATTATCCCCGGCATCCTTGTAACAGATATGGGCAGTGAGTACAAATCAGAAAATTTTGAACAAATAGCAGAATTGGGTGTTACGATTATTAACCTGCCACCGTACAGACCGGAGTTAAAAGGTGCAGTAGAAAAATTTTTTGACCTATTGCAAAATACCTACAAACCATATTTGAAAGGAAAAGGTATTATTGAACCTGATTTTCAAGAGAGGGGCGCACACGATTACAGAAAAGATGCTTGCTTGACGATTGCAGATTTTGAAAAAATACTGTTGCACTGCATTATTTACTATAATTCACAGCGGATAATAGATAATTTCCCTTACACAGCTAAAATGTTTACAGATAAAGTGAAACCATACGCAAGCCATATATGGAATTGGAACAGAAAACAACCTGCGGCAAATTTAATAAAAACAGATGAAAGACAGATTGCTTTGACCTTATTACCACGGACAAAAGGAACATTCTCCCGCCACGGTTTAAGGGTAAATAAAATGCGCTATCACTGTGACGGATTCACAGAAACATACTTGAACGGCGGTACTGCTGTAGTTGCTTTTAATCCTGATAATGTTTCCTCTGTATGGGTTATAGAAAACAGCATATATACGGAATTTACTTTGATAGAATCCCGATTTACCGGCAAATCTCTTGAAGAAGTACAGCAAATGCAATCAGCTAAAAAACAGTTGATACAATCGGTTAATGGTGAAAATCTACAGGCTAAAATTGACCTTGCAGAGCATATCAGGGTTATTTCAAATAGTGCCGCTGTCGGTGATGCAAATATAAAATCTATAAGAGAAACAAGGCAAAGAGAACGAACTAAACAACATATTGATATTATGGGAGGCGCTGAATGATGTATAAAGATTATTTATCTGCGATGCCGGAAATGAAATCAGGCAAAGCTCTATACACTGCCTTGTCGGTAATCCCTGCTTATGACGATAGAATACGCAACGAGAATACACCTACACGGTTAATGGCATTATCTGATTTATACAAGCTCTATATACCCTCTCAAATGTCATTAGAGATATATTCAAAATTGTATTTGGCATTGCTCCGCTCAATGCAGAAAAAAGGCACAAAGACCGCTATACAACAGCATTATGAAAACCATAAAGGAATAATTGGGCAAGAATATAACGGTATTGTTGGCGGTTCGGACAGCTTTACAATAATAGGTTGTAGCGGTATAGGGAAATCAAGTGCCATAAACAGAGCTATTACCCTTATATCGGATAATCGTATCATTGAAATTGAAAAACCATATGCAAAAGTCATTCCGTGCCTTGTGGTTCAATGTCCGTTTGATTCCTCTGTGAAAGGTTTATTATTAGAGATTTTACGCAAGGTAGATGAAGCACTTGAAACTAACTATTATAATTACTGTATAAAATCAAGAACCGCCACAACTGATATGCTTATCGGGCTTGTCAGTTCTATTGCATTAAACCATATCGGAATTTTAATCGTTGATGAAATACAGAATGTTGTCAACTCAAAGAACGGCAAAAATCTTGTTGGTATGCTCACACAGCTAATTAACAATAGTGGCATTAGTATATGTATGGTGGGTACACCTGAATGTACAGTCTTTTTTGAGCAAGCTATGCAGCTTGCAAGGCGTTCTGTGGGATTGCAGTATAATTCACTATCTTATGATAAATGCTTTGAATCCCTCTGCAAAACTGTGTTTAATTATCAGTATGTCACGCATAAAACAGAGATAAGTCCTGCAATCATTAAATGGCTTTATGAGCATTCCGCCGGTGTTGTTTCTGTAGTTATCTCTCTAATACACGATGCACAGGAAATAGCAATATTGACAGGTAAAGAGATATTAAATATTGAAACGCTGAATATGGCATATAAACAGCGATTAACGCTATTGCACAGTTATATCCACACAACAGATGCAAAGCCCAAAACAACAAAACCGAGTAAAAAGAAACCTATTGCGAAAAGTGACGATATACAAATCAATATCATTAACGGTGTTTCTCTTGTTGAAATTGCAAAGAAAGCAAAAACAGACAATGTAGATATTGTACCTCTGCTGCGTAAGCATTTTTCTGTTGAGGAGGTGTGCCTATGATTGCATATCTGCCGGAGATATACCCGGATGAATTAGTGTATAGCTGGTTTTGCCGCTATTATATACACACCGGTTGTATTACTAATGCAATGGCTTTTAGGGAACTTTTATATAACCGTTGCAATAATCCAAGTAAAGAGTTTATTGGTCATTTGAACCCTGATACAGTCAAATTGATACAAAGATTATTTGTGATGGATGATTTGATAACAAAGCATACGATGTACCCACAGTATGCAAGATTCATTCCGCTGCAACAAAAGAAAAATGCTTTATATCATATTGGTTATGATTTCTGCGATGCTCACCATCTATTCGCCATATTACCGAGAACACAGGCGGATAGTCAGCTAAAATATTGCCCTCTGTGTGTCCAGGAAGATAGAAGAAAGCACGGGGAGGCGTATTGGCATAGGAAACACCAAATACGGAATATGAGTATTTGCACAAAGCATAAATGCTTACTTGTTGATTCAACAGTAACAGCAAAAAGTGAGCAGTCATTTACTCTAAATCCCGCTGAAATTACAGTTAATTTGAAAGAGCCACAATATTCAAAGAATACACTGCAAGTTGCATTTTGTGAGTATATGGCGGCGGTGTTTGATGCACCAATTAACCTTGATAGTGATATTCCGATTAGTGCTGTGCTGTATCACGCTATGAGAAAAACAAAGTATATGAAGCAATCAGGCAAATCTCGATATACAAAGCAGTTTGTTGATGATATGCAGATTTACTATAATAATATCGGTATTAGCAGTATAGCGAGTATGTCACAGGTGCAGCGAGTGTTATTACAGGATAGATTTGATTTTTCAGTCATATGTCAAATTGCATTTTTCTTGAATATGACAGTTGATGAACTGACCGCTCCCGATTTGACAAACCAGCAAATAAACCAAGAGCAGCGGTCACACTATATTAAGAATAGAGAGCCGATTGATTTGTCGGAATACGATGAAAAAATTGCACCGATATTAGAGAAATTAGCACACGATATTTATATTGGTGCGGCAAGTGAAACAGGCAGACCTGAAAGAGTATCAGAAAAACTGATATATCGTGAATTGAATTTGCCGGGGCATAGGCTTGAAATACTACCAAAGTGTAAAGCGATTATGAATAACTACAATGAATCATACGAAGAATGCTGGGCAAGGCGGCTGATATGGGCATTTGATAAGCTCAAAACAGAAGGAAACGGCGCACCGTTCTATTGGTCAGATATGCGCATAATCAGCGGTGTAAAAAAGAAGAATATTGACAAGGTAATACCTTATTTACTCAAACACACAGATAGAAAAAACGCTGATGCGATAATCAAGATTATACAAGGCAAATAAAAACACCGTTACCAATCACGGCAACGGTGCATCCCTTGTGTTCAGTTGTTCTTAATACTGCGGTGGTTTTACACCAAGCTCGACAACAAATTCGACTGTTCCGGTGTAATAACCTGCTGCCGGCATTTCGCCTTCAATGGGTTGACCGGTAACGATGAATTCGGATGTGGTCTGATTCTTTACAAATTCTGCAACGTGGTCATTATCATTTACATTAAGCCTCAAATTAAATGTATCGCCTTCATCGTTGGTCATAGGAATACTATTTTCTCCATTCACAGAAACATTTACCTGCTCGGATTCAGTGATGTTCATATTACTTGCTGTGAGCTGAAAGCCATTAAAGGCGTCAACTGTTTCGGGAATGATTACGCAAAAGCTACTATCAACCTGATATGTAACTGTGCTTTGACCTGTGGCTTCATTGTAAGGTAATTCCGCTGCAAAAGCAGAAATACTACAACTCAAAACCATAACAAAGCAAAGCGTAAATGCTAATATTTTTTTCATTGGTTAAACCTCCTGTACTGTAATATCAAACTCTACTTTTGCCCCGTTTAATACTGTGCCATCTTCTTTGAAACACTGCACTTTCAAATAGGCAGAGTATTCTCCCGCTTTTAGTGGTTCGGATAGTTCTATATCATAGTAACCTGTTCCCGGCTTACAGTAGCCGGATTTCCAAAGCGGTTTATCATCAATATAAAGTGTCATTAAAAATAAGCAATCGTTGCTGTCAGGGTTAAAGAAATTGACTTTTTGATTTGTTTGATTTGCAGAAAACACAAGGGTATCAAATCCGGGAATAGCAATTCCTTTTTGTCCGTTAGGCAATCTATTTGTAGGCTTATCGCCCTCATACTCAACAGCGTTTGAGTCAGAGGGTAATGACGGCTTATCTACAGATTGGTTATGCAGGAAATACCAAGCAGCACCGATAAGCAAAAGTAGCAGTATAACAATAATGGAGATATGAATTGATTTCTTCTTCATTTGCTTGCCTCCAGTCTCCGAAATATTTTACAATAGGAAATACGGAAACAAAAGGCAAAACGGGTGTGTTATTTTTGCCATCTGCGTATTGTAGAGTTGTCCGCTGTGCAGTAATTTATTTTATTAGACAGTGTGTTTTCTATAGTTGATTTGAAATAATGCTTTTGAGGTTCAATACAGTCAGGTATTTCCAGATGTATTTGTTTACATAACGGGCAGTATAACCGTCTTAATTGAAATATATACTCTGTGCCGGAGGAATCTTTAACTTGCCGCTTACGGCTGTCTCTTACTTTTAGCGGAGAATAGCAATGAGGGCAAATCGCAACATCGTAATTTACAATGCGGTAAATATCCCCTTTTTTACTACGGTGTATTTTTCGGCAATTATCATTGTATAAATCCTCCTGTAAAAAAAGAACCCTCGCCACAAATCAGCAAGAGTTCTCCTAACCATTGTTTTTGCGTTTCAGTGCATCTATAACAGTTGTTACAACAGCTATATCATCTTCGCTTAAATCCGAAACATCAATTACTCTTTGGCGTTGTATGTCTAATAGATAATCAGTTGTTGTATGGAAAGTGTAAGCTATTTTTACAAGCACATCATATGAGGAGAATCGGTCTCCAGATTCATAATAAGACACTACAGATTTTGCAACACCTAACCTCGTAGCTAACTGTTGTTGTGTTAGATTTTGTCCTGTCCTTAACATTTTCAACTTCTCTCCAAAATTCACTCGTTTAGCACCTCTTTTCCACTAACAGTTATATTTTATATGCTATTAGTTGACTGTTGGATAACAAATATTTATAAAGTAGTGGAAATTATCTGTTGTTAATGCTATAATAAAAAAAGAAGTGTACCTATCATTAACGAATTTATATTACAGAGATAAAAGACAGAAAGGTATGATACCTGTATAAAGAAAAACATTATTAGAATTATCATTATTCTATTGGTGAGCATTGTATTTTTCTTATTATCCATAAACTTTATTTTTAAAATTTCATCTCCAACCGGTGGATATGAGATGATTACATATCAAGTTGGATTTGGAATCGCCGTTATTGCGGGGATAATAACTGCAATTCTTCTATTGATTTTTAATAAAAATAAAAAATAAAAAGCAGTAAATAATACAACCAAAAGAATATTTAGAACGAGGTGTTTTTATGGCTCTTGTTAATTGTCCAGAATGCGGCAAAGAAATATCTGACAAGTCAAAGGCTTGTATTCATTGTGGATTTCCTCTTGAAGATACAGAGCCGAAAGAGAGTATAAATGGTATAGTTCGTTTATTTGAAGGGTATGCCGCTAATAGTTTATCCATAGGAGATGTTAGCAATATCTTTTCAGATGTTATGCAAGAGGTTTATAAGATTAAGCAGTCTCACAGTGAACAAGAAGCGGCTGACTTAATTGCCAAAGGCATTATTGATGGTTTGATTCTAATTCCCAGTAAAATTAGTTGGATGAATGGCAAGCAGTATTGTGAGATTATCAATTATAAGGCTCTATCTACTGATGGTATGGATTATTTTACCAATCAACTTCATTCTGTTCTTTCTATTCAAAAGTTCTATGATGATGGTAGTGGTGGTTACACTTATATTACGGCTTTCTTCTATGCTACATATATGGTTTTGCAATACGGCTCTGAAGGCAATAAAGCAAAGATAATGCCTATACTCAAAACTTCTTATTGTGGTAGTAAACAAACTTGGTATGACCACGTTGTTTCAATGTTCAGGCAGCACGGAGAAGGTAATTCGTCACAACAGATAGCCGCAGTACAAAGCGGTATGCAAAGAATTAAGTGTCCCGTCTGTGGCTCTACCAGAGTTAATAAAATCTCTACGGCAAATAGACTTACTTCTGTATTTGCGTTTGGTCTTGCTTCATCAAAAATCGGTAAGCAATATGAATGTAAGAATTGCAAACATAAATGGTAAATAATGATTATAAAGGGGTTATAATATGGAAAATAATACTGTATCAAAAATACTTAAAGGCATAGGTATAGGCACAATTATTGTAGGGGTCTTGGCTTCACTGATAACTGGAAGTAGTGCTGATAATATAGCGATTACTATTGGCGGCATCATAGGTAGTGTTATATCGGGTATAATTTTTATTGGATTCAGCGAAATAATTATATTATTACAGGAAAGCGTGGATAACCAAAATAAAATTATCAAATTACTCAATGAAAAATCTAAAGTAGTTAATGAAGTGGTAACTAAAGAACCAGTCACAGCGTTACAGGATATTGAAAACAATCTACCAAAAATTTGAGGTGTAAAAAATGGGCAATAGGTTTGAAACATTATATAAACTTAAGAATAATTTATATAAAGATGATTCCCCAATAATAATATCAGCAGGCCTCTTGTTAAAAGATAGTAAAACAGAATCAATAATCACGCAAATAAAGTTTCAGAGTGTTGCTAAAAAAACAATACAAGCGGTTAAGGTTTCAATAAACGCATATGATGTTTCAGGTAAAAAAATAACAGGTGTAGACGAATATCAATATTTGGATTTGAATATTAAAAATGGCGATTATTTCGGAGAGAATAAAGCCATTATTATGCCTGACCGTGTAACAAGGTCTATCAAAATAGAAAAGATGATAGTTATATATTCTGATGGTGTGGATTGTGAAATTTTAGGAAATGATTTATTTGAGATAGGCGATTTCAATAGGCTTGAATCTAATTTCAAAAACCCTGAACTAATCAAACAATATCAAATTGACACATCTACTAACGGATTATTCATTCCTAAAGAGATAGGAAATCTATGGTTTTGTACTTGTGGTACAATCAATAGTGAAGATACTTGTACTACTTGTAAATCTAATAAAAAAAATATATTTTCAGCTTATAATTCTGTGCTTTTGGAAGAACATTTAGCTGTAAGACTTGCTAAAGAGCAAGAGGAACGAAAAAAGCAAATAGAGTTAGAAGAAATTTCAAAAAAACAAAAAGCTCAAGAAGAAGCGATACGTAAAAAGAAAATTATAATTTGTTCTATTGTTGGGTGTATTGTAGTAATTGCAATTATTGTCTTTTCGTCAATAAACGCATTGGTTCAACGTAAATCTGCAATAACTGATATTGACTCTTTATTAACAGAACATCAGTATGAACACGCTTTTGACATAATCAATAAAAGTAACCTATCCAAAGACAAAAAGGAAACATATCTTAAAACCCTATTACCAATACTACAAAATCAGTGGAATACCCCATTAGGAAATTCACAGGTATTAAATATTGATGGATTGGTTATCTATGAAGAACAGAATGAACTGTTTTACTATGATGAAAACAACAATACCATATCTCTGTATAAAATGAATGATTCTGTTGATAAAGATACATACATTAGTGATGATATTATTTATGCTAATGGATATATATTCTTTGTAGAAACTACAAGCACTAAAAAATATAATGGTGGATGGGAGTTTAAGGATGATGTTAAATACATAGATATTAAAACTGGTACAACACATACTTTAGATTCCTACTGCGATTTTTATGATTTCACAAAACTTAAGGATGGAAATATTTATATAAACATTGGCTATTGTGACAATATATTGTTTGACCCTTACAATGAACAAGTTAAAAAAACAGGGGCAGATATTGTTACAGAATATGAGCTGGATAACGCTATATATAGTACAGATAGTTGGAAAAATGAAAATCTTGTAAAAAATCATATTGACAGTGATAATTAAAAGTGTTACTATTAAATCACCATAAAGAGTGCGTGAGGGAGCAAGCCCAATGACCGCACACCAACCTACCAGTAGGCAAGGTGGTAATGCTTGACCGATGGTGTGAAATATTGATATTACAGTCACATCCACCGGTAACGATGGGTGTGTTTTTGTTTATGCCCTCTCTTTATGGTAGTAACCAGAAGGGAGGTTTTTTAATGCCAAAAATCCGAGATTTGCTATCTACCAATAAAGGCAGAATTTATGTGTATCTTGCAACGACTTCCATTGGAAAACAATTTTTACAGGATGCAGAAAACGAAGGCTTTACTTTTTGCGATGGAGAAAAGCCAACAGCAAGAACACCGGCAAACATTATGGCTTTAAACCGAGATATGACAATAAATTATGTTGGCTTTGTTGGACGTATTGCGTATCAGGCAGCAAGCAACATCGGCAATGAACCGCTTACAAAAATTGACTATCGGGAAATTATTTCCTGTTCGCAGTGAAAGACAACACATACAGGAGGATAGACAGAAAGAAAGCGGCTTACAAATGTAAACCGCTCCCCATATTTAGTAATTACCCACCAGCAATTCCTTCTTATACTTGTAATAAGTATTACGGGCAATTCCTATCATTCGCATACATTCAACATCATTCAAAGTACCGTTAAAATCTTTCGAGTATTTTTCAATATCGGCTTTTGCTGCAATGCTTTTCTTTGTAGTAAGTTTTGCCCCTGGGCGCTGTCCGATTTGTTTACCGTTGAGGCGTGCCGTTTCAATACCTTCCCTGGTTCGCTGGTGTAGGTCTGTTACTTCTTTTTCGGCTTGTTCAAAGGCGATTATAATTTGTTCTTTTGCAAGCTCCATCAAATATTCATTGATAGCTTTTAAGATAATGTCGGTCTTTGTTCCGGTCATTGAAATATGATTATTTAATGCCTTTTTATAAACAGCGGTATTGATATGCGGTTCTTTCAAAAAAACAAGCTCAACACCTGCATCAAACAGTTTTTGATATGTTTCAAAACCTTCAACAGCATTTCTGCTCATTCTTGAAACACTATCAAATATAATTAAATCCCCTGCTTGAACGATGCGGCGAAGCTGTTCCCACTTTTTTCGCCCGTCTGTTTTCGTGCCGGTATATATTTCCTGATAAATTACTGATTTGGGGTAATGGCTGCGTATATTTCTGATTTGCCTTTCAATGCTTTGTTTTTGCGTGGAGATTCTGCAATATCCGTATTCCATCATTTTGTGTGCCTCCTGTGTTAAATCTAACGACCGTCTGTTTTGATACGGTGTAGTTTTTGATTTTGATATGATTTGTGATAACTTTTGATACTTTTTGAAAAACGTTTCTTTTGATACTGTTTCATTAAAAGTTAAGGCGGCATATTGCAGCCGCCTCAAGATTAGATAACTTGTAACTGTAATGACGGTTTATTCATTACTGTTTCGCTGCCGTACAAATCACGGATTTCATCAAGGGTGTAAATTTTGCTATGGTTCTTATGATAACCTTCATTGTGATAATACCAAGCTGTTTTTGATTTGCTAAATCTGAATTTTAATTCTTTTAGTATTTCCCTATGCTGGTATGTATCTCCGGTTATCCAGAGCCAAGAGCCGCAAACCTCAATGGTTATTCCTTGAAGGTTAATCAAGCGATTTATAATGTCTTTGAATTCCGTTGCCGTTTCCGTTGTTTCTGTTTTGGCTGTGTAGGTCTTACCGTCTGCGGTCTGGTGTGTGTTCTTTAGCAATTCAAATAGCTTGTCATATTCGGCGTTGATTTCCTGCATATTAGTGACCGAACCACCAACATCGGGATGATGTTGCATTGCTAACTTTTTGTATTGCTTTTTAAGCTGTTCAAGTGTTTGTGGGTTGCTAAACCATTTCATAGTGGTTACCTCCTTATTTATTACAATCCTATTGTACACTAATTAGTGTCGTTTGTCAACAGATATTTGCAATTTTATAATTTATTTTTTCAAGTAATAATTGACAAACAAAACTTTATAGTTTACAATATAGATATATCAAAAGGAGGATTGATAAAATGCTAACTATGGGCGAAAAGATAAAAATAATGCTGAAACGCCGAAATATAACACTTTCAGAGCTTGCCGAAAGATTAGGGCAATCAAGGCAAAATTTATCAAATAAAATGAGCCGTGACAACTTCACAGAAAAAGAATTGATAGCAATAGCTGAAGCGTTAGACTGTACATACAAAGCTACTTTAAATATGAATGACACCGGCGATATTATTTAATATATAGGAGCGTGAGGATATGCCTCTTTTAATTGTCCTGGGGTTGCTTGCTGGTTATGGTTCATATAAATTTGTAATGTCTTGTAAAACAGAGGCAAAACCGAAAAGCAACAGTCAGCTTGAAAATATGACGAATGAAATGATAGGTAAATCAAAAAGTGAATGCAGAAAAATTCTGCGTAAATATAGATAGAAGGGATTATATGAGTTTACTGCTTTTGATATTGATGTTGCTTGTATTGGCTGGGTATGCCATAGTAAAGGCAATACAGCCAAAGAATCCACCTATTGAAAATATGGAGGAACACCTTAAAATAATTCAGAGCTTGCCAAATCAGAAGGCAAGACAAAAATATTTAAGAGATATTGCAAAATAGCAATATCTATATAAGAAAAAAATAATTAAATAATACCTATAAAGAGTGACGAGAGGGACAGCCCTGTTGACCGTCCAGCAACCTGCCGAATCGGTAAGGTGCTAATGGCTGATTCTATAGGTGAAATCGAATTATTGCACCTGTAGGAAACTATAGGTGCATTTTTTGCGTTCTCTTTATGGGTAAATGAAAGGAAAACCTATGAGAACGAACAAAAGAATCTATAAACCGCCGTGATTGTGTTCAAAAAACTATAGGAAAAACCTATTGTTTTATTGTGCAATTTACAGAAATATGAAAATTCGCATTGACAAAAATACAATCAGCGTGGTAACATAGGCAAAAATGAATAGTGCTTATACAATCTTACCGCAATGAGCGGAGCGATTTCCTGCATTTATGAATGTTCAGGCTGTGCTGATTGGATATATGGGTAGCCATATGGCTATTGTAATTTTCCTGTAGTAATTCAATTACTATAGAGAGAACCTATATTCAATTTGTGCAGCCTTTTTATTTTTGAAAACAAGATTAACCATATTGAAAGGACAAAGAAAATGACAGTAAAAGAAAATAACATTAGAAAGGAATTTACTATGCAAAACAATTCTACCAAAACTTACACATTAACCAAAGGAAACGGAAAAATTGAGACATACGATGAAAACACACCTTTGCCATTTAGCAAAATTGAGAAAATAACCGGTATTACGCAGGGAAAATTGCGCTATGCAAAAAACAAAGGTGAAATAGATGTCAATTCTGAAGGTATAGCTAAAATCTCAATAAAAGATGCTTTGGCATATAAAGAACGAAAAGAAAGAGAAAAAACTATAGGCAGAGAAATATGTTTTAATATTAACGAATCATTTAAGTTTTTGCCCTCATTTCCAAGAACACACTGCATAATGAACCCAAAAAAGTTTAGAGGAAATACAGTATATGCGATTGGTAATAATGGCACTATTATCAATGTAAATAGAATGACAGAGGTAAAATCTCATAAAACTGGAAATGGTCATTTGCAAGTCAAATTAGACGGGCTTTTTGAAAGTTTTCAGCCTACGGTTCAGCAGCTTGTTTCATTGATGTGGTGCTGTAATAAATTAAGTAAAGATAAAGTACATCATATTGATGGTAATAAATTAAATAATGATTATCGAAATCTTATACTCGTAACAGATAAAGAGCATAAAAAAGCTCACATAATGATGGATATAATTGAAGAATTCAATAAATCTGGAGATGCAGAGCAAGAAAAAGCCGCAAAAGAGAAATATCTTGAATATATAAAATATATCGAATCCGAAAACTATGAACCGTTGGAAGATTTAAGAGTTATTCCGCATTTAGATTATAAAGATGAAGAAAATTACAACTACTATATGTATGTTACAGAAGAATCATATCAACTTTATTTACAAAGTGGGAATGAAGGCGACCTCGTTATAAAAGGAGAAGGTGCATTTTAATGTTTTATTGAAAGAAGGTAATATATGAGCTATCCAAATCAAAAGACAATTAGAATTGATAAAATGCCTTGTAACAGTCGTAATAAATATGCTGTAATAAACCAGCAAGCAATGCAAAAGGCAATGTGCCAATTAAAAACAATGGGTTCAATGAAACTGTGGTTATATCTTGCAAAAAATAAACCAGATTATAAATTTGATTTAAGTTGTGCAGAGTGCGGAAAATGGGGTTTGAAGCCTGATGCATTTCACGCAGCAGTTAAAGAGCTAATTAACAAAGGCTATTTATTAAAAGATAGAGCCAATGAATACACATTCATAGAAATTGGTGCATATAGGGAATAACCATATACACTATATGGAAAATCCGTGAAAAGTATAGGCAAAACCCATAGAGAAATATTATATATATTACATATATAGTATATATACCGTAACTCTATTTCCTTTCATAACATAACACCTATTAAGCAAACTATCTTTTTGTTTTGATAATATATGACACTTAATAGGTGTTCACTGTATCATTGAATGTGTTTGATGGTTTTATATTATTAAAATAGCAATGAAACAGTGCGACTATTATATGTGTTTTCGGTGATTTTCGGTAAATGCCTAAAATTGAGGGTTTACAGGGGGTTAAAGGATTTTTCGGTGAAATTGCACTTGTAAGTACTCGAACTTTGAGGGTTTGTTCGGTGGTTAAAAATTCAATTTTTTCGGAGATATTTTTCGGATGAGAGAGTGAAATATGCTTATATTATAGCGAATTTCCGCTATGGTTCTTGAAATTTCAATAAGTGTCTGCTATAATAAAAATACAAGGTCTATACTATGTTAATGGGTAAAACCATTTAACAGCCATAAGGCAAAATTAAATATCAAGTTTAGACCTTGTAGAAGTAATTCTGCAAGGTCTTTTTTTACCCGCAAAACATAGAAAAAGCCTTGTAAACACTGCGTTTGTGTCAATAAA
>JAQXSC010000037.1 GCA_029218825.1 Oscillospiraceae bacterium
AATCCTATCAAACAAAAAATAATAATTTATATTGCCCGCTCAGTTGCGCCCTGCGTGCGCACGAGCGATGGCTAAAGAAAGCGCACGCATATGGTGCGCGCGCTTTCTTGTTTAGAAGTATATTATGAAAAATAATAAAACCTTAAGAATAATTTATAAAATTCTGCTTTGTCTTTTCCCTTTTATATTAGTGGGGGGATTGATGTGGTTTGTATATTATGTGACTGCAAATTTTACTGAATACCCAAGTTGGCTTCCGGGTTGTTGGCTTTATGATTTGAGCAAATTGTTTTATAAGCCGGGAATAACCTGTCCTGTCTGCGGTGCTACTCGCTCTGTTTTTGCATTGGTAAAGGGCGATATTCTGCTGTCATTAAGACAAAACCTCATGGTAATTCCCTTTGCAGTTTATTTTATCCTTCTTTACCTTGAATATACCCTCAGCGTTTTCGGAGTAAAGGTAAAGAAAGTTTTTCGCAACGGATGGTTTATTTCAGTACTTATCATGGTTGCAATTATTTATTCAGTAATCAGGAATTTTGTGCCTGTATTGGCACCTGTCACAATGTGATTTTTTAGAAAGAGGTTATGTATTATGGAACAAAATGTAAACAATTACACAGTAGAAAACTCTCCTGCTCCTATGCGTAATAAGAGTATGGAGATTGCTACCTTGATTTTAGGTATAGCAAGTCTTGCTGCAAGCAGTATCGGTGTGGGTTTAGTATGCGGTATTATCGGACTTGTCCTTGGCTCAAAGTACAAGAAAGAATATAATACTGCTAACACAATGGTAAATGTTGGATACGGACTTTCAATAGGCGGTGTTATCGTAGGAGCAATCGCACTTGTATTATGGGTTTGCATACTTGGTTGCCTATGCACTTCCTTGATAGGCGTAGGTATGACAGGTCTTGCGTCAAATTCACAATACTACTATTAATCACAATAAAATCAATTTGCCGGATATTAGTTTTAATATCCGGTTTTCTTTTTTGATTTTTGTCAATACTTGGGGTGAATTGTAGGCCCCTTTGTGTAAAGGGGGCTGTCACGAAGTGACTGGGGGATTGTAAAATTTGACTGTTATAATAGCAGAAAAGTTATGTTCAAACCCCACAATCCCTCCGTCAAATATCAAAGATTTTTGCCACCTCCCTTTACACAAGGGAGGCGTTGCTCTTGTTTTTAAATGCCGAAATACCAAATATAATTATAAAACTTTTATATACTCACGTTGCTGCTTGACTTTTTAATGTATTGTTGATAAAATTTTTATGTATATGCTATTACAATTTGTTTAGGGGGGATATTTTGAACATCGGTTTAGTTATGTCCGGGGGTATGGCTAAAGGAGCCTATCAGGTAGGCGCATTAAAAGCCATAAATGAGTTTATTGACACAAAAGAAATTGAATATATTAGTTGTTCATCTATTGCCTCTTTTAACGGTTATGCTTTTGTGAATAACAAACTTGACGTAGCACAAAAACTGTGGCAGGATATCTGCCCTGAGGGTAACAATAGACTGCTGATAAACAGCATAATGAAAAGTTCCAACATACAGGAAATTATCGGCGGACTTTACAGCCCAAAGGATAAATTCGGAAACAACCTTTATGTGTCTTTAATGGATATAAAGCACAGAGCCATTACCTATAATAACCTGTCCAAAATAGATTCAAAACTATATCCCTTGTATTTAAAGGCAAGTGTTGCTTTTCCGATGTATAACCGCCCTGTGAAAATCGGTGAACATAGTTATTATGACGGTGCATTTGTAGATAATATCCCTATTTATCCCTTGCTGAAACACAACCTTGATTATATAATCTGCATTTACTTTGACGATTGTTGCTACACATTTGAAAACACCTTTGTAGATAACAGAATTATAAAGATTAATTTTCCCGGTAAAAAAGGTATGGTGGATTCCCTGTCGGTAAATCGCAAGGAAGTTGACCGAATGATTGAAACAGGCTACAAAAAAACCAAGAGCATTTTGTCAACAGTTTTTGCAAAGGGAACGGATAATCTTGAATATATTTACGACAGTATTCAGGCGCTTAACAATAAAAGCACGAAACATAAACTGTATATTTCCGCAGATGTATTAATGACAAATTTCAACAAACTGACAAATAAACTTGCAAAGAAAAAAATAAATTTTTAGGAGTAGAGATATGAAAAAGTTTTTACAAAATCTATGGTTGGCAAGTAGTATAATTGCATTCTTTTCAGGAGTATTGCTTTTTGTGATTTATGCAAAAAACGCCTTTGCGTTTTTAGGTAGAACAAAGGACAAGGCTGTTGAATTATTCATTGACGAGTTGAGCGACGATGTTTAATTGTGAGGATGTAGAGCGCAGTATTCGTAAAAAATTCAGCAAAACAATATGGGGCAGATTTACCGCCGCACTCCTTGAATATGAACTTCTGGAAGAGGGCGACAAAGTAGCCGTCTGTATTTCAGGGGGCAAGGATTCTATGCTTATGGCGAAACTTTTCCAGGAACTTAAACGCCATAACAAGTATGAATTTAGCGTGGAGTACATTGTAATGGACCCGGGATATAACAAGGAAAACCGAGAAAAAATAGAGCAGAACGCAAAGGCTCTAAATGTGCCTATACACATATTTGAAACAGATATTTTCAGTTCCGTATTTAATGTGGAAAAAAATCCCTGCTACCTTTGTGCAAGAATGCGCAGAGGCAACCTCTATAAAAGGGCAAAGTCCCTTGGCTGTAATAAAATTGCATTGGGTCATCACTTTGACGACGTAATCGAAACTATCCTTATGGGTATGCTTTACGGAGGTCAGGTGCAAACTATGATGCCAAAACTCCACAGCACTAATTTTGAGGGTATGGAACTTATCCGCCCAATGTACCTTATCAGAGAAAAGGATATTGTCCGGTGGTGCGATTACAATAATCTGAGTTTTATTAGATGCGCCTGTAAGTTTACGGAACAGATTGAAACAGAGGATAAAGAAAACACCTCAAAACGCAAGGAAATAAAGGCTCTTATACAGGAACTTAAAAAAACAAATCCACAGGTGGAGAGCAATATTTTCCGCAGTGTGGAAAACGTGAATATTGATACGGTAGTGTCCTACAAGCAAAGTGGAGTTGTCCACAATTTCCTTGAAACATACAGCAAAGATAAAGGCAGTTCAAATTGAACTGCTTTTGTTGTTCCTACCCAAACAGTCATAGTACAGAGTTTATTTATGTATATTTAATGTGTATGCAGTTTTTGAAAAGCATTGGCTTATATTTTGCGATTTCACAAAATTCCCCAAAATATTACACTATATAAATTTATTCTGCTTATTCTGTAAATTTGTGCTATTTGCCCATTGAATACCAGCAGATAAATATATTATAATATACTTTAATGAAAAATTTTGCTATCAGAAGTTAGGAGAGAAATTTATGGCAAATGTAAAAATCGTAACTGACTCTTGTTCAGATTTAGGAAAAGACATAAGAGAAAAATATGACATCGAGTATGTAAGAATGAATACAGTTTACAAGGGCGAGGAAACTCCTGCAAGTCTTGATTGGGAGTACTACAGTCCAAAAGAACTTTACGATATTATGCGTAACGGAGAGAGAGTTCTGACAACACAGGTTCCCCCGGAGGAATTTAAAAATGTGTTTACAAAGTTTTTAGAGGAGGGCAACGATATTGTATATATCGGCTGTTCCGCTAAACTTTCAGGCTCTATTAACATCGGCACAATGGTTGCAAAAGAACTTATGGAGAAATACCCTGAAAGAACAATTAAATGTATAGACGCTCTTAATTCCTGTATGGGCGAGGGTGCATTAACCGTTTATGCGGCTAATTTAAGAAACGAAGGTCTTTCAGCCGAGGAAATCGCAAACAAGGTTATTGAAGTCAGATTAAATGTAAATCAGTTTGCTACAGTACATAGTTTGGAATTTCTAAAACGTGCAGGCAGAGTTACAGCTTCCTCCGCATTTTTCGGAAATATGCTGGGTGTAAAGCCTATTCTTATTTCCGACAAAAACGGTGCAAACACACCGATTAAGAAAGTAAAGGGCAGAGAAAACTCTTTGAGAGAAATTGTAAATCAGTTAAAGGAAACAATAGTAGACGCTGAAAATCAGACAATTTTCCTTGCTCACGCTGATTGCCAAGAGGACGCAGATTTTGTAAAGTCACTTGTAGAGCAGGAAATTCCCTGCAAGGATATATATGTAAACTATATAGGACCGATTATCGGTGCGTCTGTAGGCCCCGGTACTGTGGCTCTGTTTGCTTTCGGTAAGGAAGTAACTGTTGAGGCATAAACACAAGGAGTGGTAAAATGAATGCCAACAAACTTGACGGCAAATTGTTTTTAAAACTGATACAGGGCGGAACGGAAAATCTTAAAAAGAATACCGCCATTGTAAACGATTTGAATGTATTTCCAATCCCTGACGGAGATACAGGGGACAATATGTGCAGAACCATAAGCGGCGGTATTGACAAAGCCGTTAACTCAGAGATAACTTCAATAGGCGAGGCGTCAAGAATTCTTGCAGAGGGTATGTTGCTTTCAGCAAGAGGTAATTCCGGAGTTATCCTTTCGCAGATTTTTGCAGGAATAGCAAAAGGCTTTGAGGGAGTTGAAACTGCCGATGTTAAATCTGTAAGTTGTGCAATGAGTTGCGGTGTGGATAAGGCATACGGCGCTGTGGTAGAGCCAACCGAGGGTACGATTCTTACGGTTGTACGTGAGGGATATGAATACGCCGACAGCCGTATCAAAGCAGACAGCACAGTAGAATCCTACCTTGAGAACTACCTTTTCGGTGCGAGAGAATCACTAAAGCACACTCCTGAAAAATTAGATGTATTAAAAAGTGCCGGTGTTGTTGACAGCGGTGGCGCAGGTCTTGTATATATTTTTGAGGGTATGGTAAACACTCTGAAAACAGGAAATATTGAATTTTCCCCTGAACCTGTTGCCGAGTATAATCCCCAAAGCACAGATATAGATTTCAGCAAGTTTAACGAAAACAGCGAACTTGAATACGGCTACTGCACAGAGTTTTTATTACAACTTCAAAACAGCAAGTGTGACGTTAAAAATTTTGACGTAAACAATCTTATTGAGTGGCTGAAAACTATAGGAGATTCTATCGTAGCAGTTGTTACGGGAACTGTTGTAAAGGTGCACGTTCATACAATGACCCCCGGCAAGGTGCTTGATTACTGTCAGAATTTCGGCGAGTTTTTGACAATGAAAATCGAAAATATGACCCTACAGCACAACGAGGCTACCATACAGAACAATTATACTTTTGATGAAGAAGTGGGCGAGAGAAAGCCTTTCGGCATTATTACTGTTGCCACAGGCAAGGGTATATGCGAAATGTTCAGTTCCTTAGGAGTTGATATTATACTTGAGGGCGGACAAGGTAAAAACCCCTCATCACAGGATTTTATTGACGCCTATAAAAAGGTGAATGCTGACGTTGTTTATGTTTTGCCTAATAACAGCAACATTATTATGGCGGCTCAACAGGCGGCAGATATGTTTGACAGTTCCGATATCAGAATTATCAAGACAAAAAATATCGGCGACGGCTATGCTGTAATGTCAATGCTGAATTTGGATTCAAATGACCCTGACGCTATCGAACAGGAAATGAACGACGCTATGGTAGGCGTTAAAACCGGACTTGTTACAAAATCCGTACGTGACGCAAACATCAACAATGTGGAAATTTCCGCAGATGATTATATCGGCTTTACAGACAAAGAAATGTTAGTGTCCAATAATGATAAAATGATAACCGCTTTGTCACTTCTTGAAAAATTGGAACTTGCAAATTGTGAAATTTTGATTGCAATTTATGGTTCAAATATTACGGAAGAAGAAAAAAATATATTCAAGTCAAAGGTTAGCGAAAAATTCCCCAGAGTTGAAGTCTGCGACATAGACGGAGGACAAGAGGTTTACGACTTCCTGTTGATTGTAGAATAATTGAATGGAGGTAGTACAATGGAAAATATAGTTTATCTTATTGCGGCGGCATTAATTCCCTATCTGGTGAATGGAATTAACCCTGCCATTGTAATGTCAAAGATGATTTACCATAAGGATATTCGTACCTTAGGCAGTAAAAATCCCGGCTTTACAAATTTTAAGAGAGTATTTGGTAATCGTTATGCCTGGTTTGTGTTTTTCTTTGATATTCTCAAGGCTTTAATTCCTATTTTGGCTTTTCGCTATATTTTTGAAACCGATACAACCCTTGGGGGTCAATTCGGTGCGGCTTATTCGGGACTTTTCTCTATGCTGGGTCACGTTTTCCCTGTATGGTACAAGTTCAAGGGCGGTAAGGGCTTTCTTGTAGGAGCAGCAGCAATCGGCTGTATTGACTGGAAAACAGGACTTGTTGCGTTGGCTATTATGCTTGTTTTACTTGCAATCACACGATATATGTCCTTGTCGGTAATTATTTCATCCCTGTCCTGTCCGCTGTCATTACTGTATTTCTGCTCTCCGTCATTGACTGTGGAAATACTGTGTATCATATGTGTTGCTCTGTTAATTATAAGGCACAAGGATAACATCAAACGACTTTTCAAAGGAACAGAATCAAAGTTTAGTTTGGGAAAATCATCTGATTCAAAAGTTGAAAACAATAACTAAAGGAGTGGCGAAAGCCACTCTTTTCTATATTTAGACTACATATTTCCTACCAACTATCACAAAATAACTGCCAACTGTAACATTTTGGTTGAAATACTTTTGAATTGTGTTATAATACTTTAAATAAATAATCTGTTCAAAGGATTTATTATTATGAAAGAAAACAAATTATCCGTACAATTATGCAGAATATTCAGCATAATATTATTAGGTTCACTGTCTTGTACCTTTTTATGCATATTGATTTTTGGATATGAGAACTTGGGCGAAAATGCAGTTGCGGTAAAAACCGGTATTATTCTCGCCTTTGCTCTGATGACGGCAATAGCCATATGGGGATATTATTTGTTTATCAATTCAAATAACAGGCTTGGTAAATTTACCCTTAATTCAAAACAAACTAACATAATAATTTTTGTGTCTGTGGGAATTTTGTTTCTTATTCAAATTTTTGCAGGATACAAGTTAAGAGCAAATTCTGTAACCGATTTGAAAATAATTGAATCATATTGCAAGGATTTTGCAGTAAACGGTAACTTCGATTTAATACAGAGGGATTATCAAAGAGGTTCTGCTTACTTGATAAGATACCCCAATAACGTTCCTTTTACCCTACTTTTATCGGCATTGTATAGGGTGTGTTATCTTACTTTAGGCTATGTGCCTAAAATGGCGCCTATAGTTTTAAATTGCGTTGCAATTAACCTTGCCGTACTGTTTACCGCCCTTACCGCAAAAAAACTTTTTGGCAATAAACAGGCTTTGGTGACTTTGGCTTTGTGTATGCTTTTTGCTACCTACTACACTTACACAGCATATTATTATACAGATTCCCTTTCAATGCCCTTTTTAATTGGCGGTGTTTACCTTTTTGTTTCGGCAGTAAAAAGCGAAAATAAATACAAAAGATACGCTTTGCTTTTGGCATTTGGGGGAGTAGTATTTTTAGGTTTTAAAATGAAAGCGACCGTTATATTTGCCTTGATTTGCGGACTTGTATATGTTCTGCTAAAGTTTAATATTAAGAGAGTTGCCGCAATATCATTGGCGGTTATTGTGGGATTTTCAACCATAGGCGCAGTATATACAACCTCGGTAAACAGCCTGAATTTATACACAAAGGAACAGTCCTATGAATGTGAATATCCCTTTACTCACTGGATTATGATGGGCTTAAAAGGGCTTGGCCATTACAATTTAGAGGACAGTAAATTTACAGACAGTTTTGAAAATAAGGATGAAAAACAAAATGCCAATATCCGTGAAATTAAAAACAGGATTGAGGACTTTGGTGTTAAGGGATTGATTTCCCATACTGTCAAAAAAGCAGTTTGGATGTGGGAGGACGGAACTTATTTTATCTCCCATCATCTTGAGAAAACCGATAATTGGAATCCTTTACATTCCTTTGTTTTGGATAAGGGCAGTTATCACAATGTGTTCTATATATACAGTTGTGGTTTTCAACTTTTCCTGATTTTTATGATGATACTGTCGGCATTTAAAGGTTGCATAAAGCCAAAGGTTGATAAGACTATCCTGTTGAAAGGACTATTGTTTTCAATTCTTATATTCCTGTTAATATGGGAGGCTCGTTCACGTTATCTTTACAACTTCACCCCTGTGTTTATTCTACTTGCTGTTGACGGACTTCAGGAATTGGAAAATTTTATACGTAATAAAGTAAAAAGCAGGTTGCAGTAATTTCTGTAACCTGCTTTTGGTATAAGTAAATTTTAGCGGATTCTTACCAACTGTAACAAAATAACTACCAACTGTAACATTTTCGCAAAAAACTTCCTGCATTATGCTACTATAATCTACGCAAAATATAGAAGTATTATTTAGGGAGAATTTGGAAGATGATAATGCAAAATATTTCAAAAACTTTGTGCAGGATATTCAGTATAATTTTAACTGTATCCCTGTCCTGTGTTTTTATATGTATATTGATTTTCGGATACAGAAGTCCTGAGGTATCCTCTGTTACAGAAAAAACAGGTATTATTTTAGCCTTTGGGGTGATGACGGCAGCGGCAATATCGGTATATTACTTACTGAGTAATTCAAATAATAGGCTCTGTAATTTTACACTAACCTCAAAACAAACTAACGTTATTATTTTTGTGTTGGTGGGAATAATGTTTGCTATTCAACTTCTTGTCGGTTATGAATTGAGAGCAAATGCCATAAATGATTTGTCAAGAATAGAAAATTATTCCTACGACTTTGCCGTAAACGGCAACTTTGATTTAATTCAGCAACACTATTCAAAGGGAAAAGTATATTTGGTAAAATATCCCAACAATATTGCTCTTACCTTGCTGTTGTCATTCCTTTATAAAATCACCTACAGTCTTTTAGGTTGTGTGCCTAAAATGTTGCCTGTAGTGTTAAATTGTGTTGCCATTAACCTTTCCGTGCTTTTTACCGTATTTACAGCGAAAAAACTTTTCGGCAATAAGCAATCCCTGTTAGCGTTAGTTTTGTGTATGCTTTTTGCTCCTTACTACACATATACCCCTTTTTACTATACCGACTCACTTTCTATGCCCTTTTTGATAGGCAGTGTTTACCTTTTTGTATCGGCAATAAAGAGCGAAAATAAATACAAAAGATACGCTTTGCTTGTTGCCTTTGGGGGCTTAGTATTTTTTGGTTTTAAAATGAAAGCGACCGTTATTTTTGCCTTGATTTGCGGACTTATATATGTTCTGCTAAAGTTTAGCATAAAGCGAGTTGCAACAATATCCTTGGCGGTTATATTGGGATTTTCAACCATAGGCGCAGTATATACAACCTGTGTAAACAGCCTGAATTTATACACAAAGGAAAAGTCCTACGAAAGTGAATACCCTTATACCCATTGGGTGATGATGGGGCTAAAAGGCGTGGGACGTTACAATAGGGCTGACAGCAGATATACAATGAGTTTTAAAAATAAGGACGAAAAGCAAAAGGCGAATATCCGTGAGATTGAAAACAGAGTTGAGGAATACGGAGCAGTTGGATTGATTTCCCATACTGCAAAAAAGGCTGTTTGGATTTGGGAGGACGGAACCTATTTTATCTCCCACCATATTGAAAAACCTGTTGAAAGAAATGGGATACACTCCTTTGTTTTGACAGAGGGGGATAACCATTATATATTTAATATATACAGTTGCGGTTTCCAACTTTTCCTGATTTTTATGATGATACTTTCCGCCTTTAAAAGTTGCATAAAACCAAAGGTGGATAAGACTATCCTGCTGAAAGGACTGCTGTTTTCAATTCTTATATTCCTGTTAATCTGGGAGGCTCGTTCACGGTATCTTTACAACTTCACCCCTGTGTTTATTCTACTTGCAGTTGACGGTTTGGCATCATCAAAATATTATATAAATAAATTGCTCAAAAGATAGGTTGCAGTAATTACTGTAGCCTATTACTTATTTAATACAAAAATATATTGAAAATGCCGTTAGATTACTGTATAATCTAAAGCATAGTCTTTATTCTATTAGAGGTGCGGAAAATATGTCTGTAATTAAAAAGCATATTTCATCCTTCAGATTAATAACAGGCGGATTTGCCTTGGCAATTCTCGTTGGGGCAATTTTGCTAATGATGCCTTTTTCCAGCAGAAGCGGAAACTTTACACCCTTTATGGACGCGTTGTTTACGTCAACTTCGGCTGTATGCGTAACCGGACTTGTAGTTCACGATACAGCAACCTATTGGAGCATTTTCGGACAGGCTGTAATATTGGGGCTAATCCAAATAGGCGGTATGGGTGTTGTTACGATTGCGGTGGCTATTGCAAAACTCTCCGGCAGAAAAATTGGCTTTTTTCAGCGGAGCATTATGCAGGAGTCAATCTCCGCTCATCAGGTTGGCGGTATTGTAAAACTAACTAATTTTATTGTCGTTGTGACCTTGGCGATTGAGGCTTTGGGCGCAGTAATTATGGCGCCTGAATTTTGCAGTAGATTTGGAATATTAAAAGGTATCTGGTATTCGGTTTTTCACTCCATATCTGCGTTTTGTAACGCAGGTTTTGACTTGATGGGAGTTGAGGGAGAGTATTCCTCCTTAACTTCTTTTGTAGGAAGTCCTTTGATAAATATAACAATTATGTTGCTGATTGTAATCGGCGGTATAGGATTTTTGACTTGGAACGATGTAAAAGTGAATAAGTTAAAATTCAGAAAATACAGGATGCAAAGTAAAGTCGCTTTGTCTGTATCCGCAGTTTTGATAATTCTGCCTGCAATATTCTTTTTCTTTGTGGAATTTTCAAAGGGAAATTTCAGCAATATGACCTTGGGAGAAAGAATATTTGCCTCACTTTTCCACTCAACTACTCCGAGAACAGCAGGATTTAATACAATAGATTTAACTTCCCTCAGCGGTCCGGGACAGGTTATTACAGTTGTGCTTATGCTAATAGGCGGTTCGCCGGGCTCAACTGCCGGCGGATTAAAAACTACTACGGTAATGGTTTTGCTTGTATCGGCAATTTCGGTGTTTAACAAGAAAAACAACGCTCACTGTTTCGGCAGGACAATTTCTGTTGAAATTATTAAAACAGCAGGTACTATACTTATGATGTATTTAGTGCTGTTCTTAACAGGAGCAGTTACAATATGCTGTGTTGAAAATGTGCCTATGAACGCAGCCCTCTTTGAAACAGCCTCGGCTATCGGCACAGTTGGATTGTCTATGGGAATAACTCCCGGTTTAGGATTAGCGTCACGTTTAATCTTAATAGCGCTTATGTATTTCGGCAGAGTGGGAAGTTTGACATTTATCTTTGCCGCAATTTCAAAAAATCAGTCATCAATATCAAGATATCCTCAGGAAAAAATAACAGTAGGTTAAGGTGAATATTATGAAATCAGTTTTATTAATCGGTCTTGGCAGATTCGGCAGACACGTAGCAAGAAAATTAAACGAGTTAAACCACGAGGTTTTGGCGGTTGATTTTAAAGAGGACAGGGTAGAGGCTGTTATGCCTTACGTTACAAGCGCCCAGGTAGTTGACTGCACAAACGAGGAATATTTGCGTTCTGTAGGGGTTCGCAATTTTGATATGTGCATTGTGGCAATAGGCGACAATTTCCAAAACTCCCTTGAAATCACTTCCTTGTTAAAGGAATTGGGAGCGCCTTTTGTAGTATCACGTGCCGCAAGTGACGTTCAGGAAAAATTTCTGTTAAGAAACGGCGCAGATGAAGTTGTTTATCCGGAAAAGCAACTTGCAAATTGGACTGCTATCCGTTACACCTCTGACCATATTCTCAACTACATTGAAATTGAACACGATTACGCCATTTTTGAAATTCCTATTCCAAAGCAGTGGATTGGCAAAACTATCGGAAATCTTGATATAAGAAAGAAATATAATATCAACATTATGGCTATAAAAGAAAAAGGCACAATGGAGTTGAGAGTAAACCCTGAAATGCTCCTTACACAGGATATGACAATGCTTGTTTTAGGCAACAATAAGGATATTCATAAGTGTTTCCGCATATAATAATTTCCCTAAGGTTCTTGACCTTAGGGATTTTTCAATAGTGAGTAATTTTATTTTATGCAAGACCGCGTTTTTTCAGTATTCTTTTTTCAATGGTAGAGAATACGCACTTGTCAATCAATATACCCATCAATACAATGATTATCATTACAAGCATAACCTGATCAATATCGCCTAAATCTCTGCCCATAATAAGGGTCTGACCTAATCCGATAGAAGTTGTCATAACTTCACCTGCCATTAATGCACGCCAAGCAAAGGACCAGCCTTGTTTTAGACCTGCAATTAACTCCGGTAATGCCGCCGGAAAAACAATGTGCAGATACATCTGCTTTTTGGTAGCACCCATAGTCAAAGCGGCTTTTTTGTATATAGGCTGAATGTTGTTGATTGCGTTATCTACGGAAATGGAAATGCTGAATGCCGCACCCATTACTACAACAAAGAGTATCGCCTCGGTTGAAAGACCGAACCACAATATTGAGAAAGGTACCCAACATACACTCGGCAAGGTCTGTATTCCCAGAATAATGGGCTTTAGGTTTTTGTTGAGGAATTTAAAGTGATTAATAAGCAATCCTACAATTAAGCCGATAAATACCGCAATTCCGAATCCTACTAAACCACGCAAAAATGAGTTGCCGATTGCTACAAATATCGAACCGTCCTGACAAAGTTCAACAAATCTTTCCCCAACGCCTATAGGGGAGGGGACTGAATATGGTTTGCAAAGTCCTAACAGGTCAACACCTACAAAGTAAAAACCCTGCCAAGCAAGAATCAAACATATAAGAAAAATTATCATACTCATAGTGTGTTTTCCCCCTTAACCTTATCGAGAATTTTGTGCCTTAATTCTACAAATTCCGGTGAATATACTTCTCTTGGACGAGGAATGTTGATGTCAACAATATCCGTAACCGAGCCGGTTTTCGGAGATAGTACCACAACTCTGTCTGCAAGATATACAGACTCCTCAACGCTGTGAGTGATAAAGAAGATTGTCTTGTGTGTTTCAATCCATATTTTTTGAAGTTCTGCTCTCAACTGGTTAGAGGTCTGCTTGTCAAGTGCGGAAAAAGGCTCGTCCATAAGCAGTATTTTAGAGTCCATAGCCAAGGCTCTCGCCAAAGCCGTTCTCTGTCGCATACCGCCTGAAATCTGATGAATAGGGTAGTTCTTGTATTCCAACAATCCTACCATTTTCAAATAGTGAGTGGCACGTTTTTCCTGTTCTTCCTTTGGCATTTTTGCAAGTTTCAAGGGGAATTTTACATTGTCAATTACATTCAGCCAAGGATAAAGTCCGTGCTCCTGAAACATTACCGTTCTGTCTGCGCCGGGCTTTGTTACCTTGTTGCCGTCAAGCAATATTTCCCCGGTAGTAGGAGTTTCAAGTCCTGCAATCAGGTTCAGTAATGTAGTTTTACCGCAACCTGAGGCACCTACAATACAGATAAATTCTCCGTCTTTTATCTCCAAGTCAATACTGTTCAGAGTTGACTTTTCGCTGTTGTCAAATTTCTTGCTAAGGTTTTTTACTATTAAAGACATATAAATCCTCTTTCTTATTGTTTAGCATAAAGTGTGCTGTCGTCAGGGATTTCCTTAATAAATTCCTGCTCTTTGCTGATTTTAGCAAAGTTGGAAATGGAAGTTTTGTTAAGTTCTGTGCTGATTCCGATTCTTGAGAAGGATTCCTTGATAACCTTTTCGCTTAATGATTTGCCGGTAGCGGCGTCAAGTTCGTTGTTGATAGTTTTTAGTGAAGCATCTTTGTCGTTGTTAAGTTTTTCGGTAGCCAAGTTGTGAGCATCCAAGAATTTTTCAACTAAACCAGGGTTATTTTCCAAAAATTCTTTTCTTACCACTACAACTGCAACGTCGTATTTACCATCTAAATATACTTCGTCATAATCTAAAACAAGTTCTGCGCCCTGCTCCAATAATGTTGCGCCCCAAGGCTCCGGAACTAATGCGGCGTCAATATCTCCACGTTCCATTGTGTTTGCAACGTCTGCGTTTGCAACAGCGCTTACCGTAACGTTACCGCCCTCTGTAGTAGGTTTCAGTCCGTTTTCAGCAAGTAGGTTAAGTAAGCATAGATGCTGGGTGTTGCCGATTTGCGGAATAGCAACGTTTTTGTTTGCAAGATCTTTTACGCTGTTAATGTCAGTACCGCTTCTTTTAACAAGTACTGCACCGCCCTGTGTTGCACCGGATAAAATTACAACGTCGCCTAAAGACTTTGAGTTTGCGGTAATTGCCGGAACAGGTCCGATATAACCGATATCAATGTTACCTGCAAACAACGCCTCTTGTTCCGCAGGGCCTGCGTTAAATGCTGTCCACTTTACTGTTGTACCCTCATCAAGGCTGTCCTCAAGTAACTTTTCAGACTTCATAAGTAATGCCTGTGGGTGGGTTACATTATTAAAATATCCAATGTGTATCTCGTTGCTTTTTGTGTTGCCGTTGGAACAAGCAGTAAAACTTACCGCCATAACAACTAATAGAACTAATGCCAAAACTCTTTTAAAATTTTTCATAACCATCGTCCTTTCTTTCTGCAAAAGTTTTTATTGTCTATATTATAAATTATAGAAAAAACAAAATGAAACTCTAAATTTGCAAACGTTTTCACTTGCATTTATCAGTAAAAAGTGGTATATTATTAATAATAAATAATATATTAATGTTAAAATTTGAAAACGTTTTCAGAAGGGAGCATATATGTCACTAAAGAAAATCGCAGAAATGACAGGCACTTCCGTGTCAACTGTATCAAGGGTTTTAAACAATTCCGACTATGCCTGTAACGACCCAAACCTATCCGAAAAAATCTGGAAAGCTGCAAGTGAAATTAACTACACTCCCAATACTTTTGCAAGGGATTTAAGGCTTAAAAGGAAAACCGAAAACACTCCCTTTACCGTTGATATTTTTATCACACGTTTTAACAGCATTGAGGAGGATTTGTTTTTCCACCAACTGTATCAGTATCTAAAGGAATATCTGCTACAGGAGGGTTGTGTTTTAGGTAGGATAATAAACTCTATGGAGGTTATGGAGTTGCTGGATAACAACAGCCAAAAAACGGAATTTGTGCCATATAAATCCTCAACCACAGTCATAAAAGAAAAATCAAAAAATGCCCTCGCCTATATTAAAACAATGAAAGATACAGGCTTAATTATTCTGGGAAAATGCCCACCTGAACTAATACCTGTGCTGAAAAAACGTTACGTTGCTGTGTCAGGTATTGACAGAAATCCAACTGACCATTTGTATGACGAAGTTGTATGTAACGGTGCAACTGCCGCCCAAAAGGCTATTGAGTATTTATTGTCATTAGGCCATACAAATATAGCCTATATAGGTGACTGTACTTACGAATCACGATATATAGGCTACTATCAAACTCTGCTACAACATAAAATTTCTTTAAATCACAATAACATTTATCCCACCAATCAGACAGAACAGGAGGGATTTGACACTATGAATGTTATTTTGTCATCGGAGAATAAACCTACGGCAATTTTCTGCGCCAACGATTGCACAGCCTTAGGAGTGCTGAAAGCATTGAAAAAGAGCCGAAAACGAGGATATATCCCCTCGGTAATTTCCATTGATAATATTGATATGGCGCAGACTACTACACCTATGCTGACTACTATAGACATTCCCAAACAGGAGATGGCGCATTTTGCAATAAGTTTGTTGCTGGACAGAAAAAAGGGTATGCACACAAACAACGTGAGGATAGAACTTCCCTGTAATTTAGTTATAAGGGAAAGTTGCAGTTATGTGTAATATCAAATTTTTTGTTTGACAACAGCCATAAAAGAATTATAATAATAATGGATACTATTTTTGGAGGTAATATTATGAGTATAAGAATCGGTATTTTAGGCTACGGAAATCTTGGACGTGGCGTTGAGTGTGCAGTAAAGAACAATCCGGATATGGAACTTGTTGCAGTATTTACAAGACGTAATCCCGATACAGTTAAGATTTTAACAGAGAATGTTCCTGTTTATTCTGTAGAGGAAGCTCCAAGCAAAAAGGACGATATTGACGTATTGATTCTCTGCGGCGGCAGTGCTACGGATTTACCTGCACAGACCCCTGAATATGCAAAGTATTTTAACGTAGTTGACAGTTTTGATACCCACGCAAAAATCCCGGAGCATTTTGCCAATGTGGATAAGGTTGCTAAAGAAAACGGCAACATAGGTATTATTTCAGTTGGTTGGGATCCGGGTATGTTCTCAATCAGCCGTATGTACGGTAATGCTATTTTGAATAACGGCAACGACTATACATTCTGGGGCAAGGGAGTAAGCCAAGGCCACAGCGACGCTATCCGCAGAATTGAGGGCGTAAAAGATGCAAAGCAATATACAATTCCTGTTGAAAGTGCGTTAGAGGCAGTGAGAAGCGGTGCTAACCCAACCCTTACAACAAGAGAAAAACACACTCGTGAGTGTTTTGTAGTTGCCGAAGATGGGGCAGACCTTGAACGCATTGAAAAGGAAATCAAGACAATGCCAAACTACTTTGACCAATACGATACAACAGTATACTTTATTTCTGAAGAAGAATTAAAGAGAGACCACAGCGGTATTCCTCACGGCGGTTTTGTAATTCGCACAGGCAAAACAGGCTGGAATAATGAAAATAATCACGTAATCGAGTACAGCCTGAAGTTGGATTCAAATCCTGAGTTTACCGCATCTGTAATCGTTGCATACGCAAGAGCCGCATTTAAAATGAGTAAAGAGGGAATGAGCGGTTGCAAGACTGTTTTTGATGTTGCCCCTGCATATTTAAGCCCGCAGGACGGAGCGGAATTAAGAGCAAAGTTCCTGTAAAGTATTGAACAGTATGAAAAAATTTATTTCAGTATTATTAGCGTCAACATTACTTTTTTCTGTAGCAGTCATCGGTAATGCCACAGCAGAGGAAAACACGGAAGATACTGTAATAACCACAGACTTTACAGTTCCTACGGAATTTACCGATAACACAGTTTCAACAATCTCTACTGAATCTACGAAATCTACCGAAAGCACAGAATCTACAGTATCTACACAGCCTACCGAACCTACGGAAAACACAGAACCTACACAGCCGAAGGATACATCTCCTAAAAAAATCAAGTTTTCAGAGGATAATGAAATCCTGATGAAAGGGGAGGAGTATTCCTGCAAGGTTGAGTACAAGCCTGATGATGCAAAAGGTAAAGGAGTTAAGTACACAAGTTCCGATACCAAAGTTGCTACCGTAAACAAAAAGGGTATTGTAAAGGCAAAGAATAAGGGGATTTGCTATATATCCGCAACTTCCTCAACAAACAGCAAGATAAAATCAACTAATGAACTTAAAATAATTGTTACAGACTTCAAATTTACAAAGTCCTTTCTAACAAGAAATAATTGCTATAAAGAGGGTGTGGCTATTGACCCAAAGGGCATTGTAGTTCATTCCACAGGCTGTAACAACCCTAACGCATACAGTTATATACGGAATTGGAATTATCCCACTCCCGGAGGACGAGAGGTTTGCGTACACGGATTTGTTGGAAAAAATCCTAAGGGCACAGTTCAGTTTTATCAGGCTTTGCCTTTTGAAATGGCTTGTTGGGGAGTAGGCTCCGGAAGTAAAGGCTCATACAACTATTATCCCGGCTACATACAGTTTGAATGTTGCGAGGATACAACCTACAACCCCTCATATTTCTACACTGTTTATGATGAGGCTACGGATTTATGCGCATATCTTTGTCTGAAATATAACCTGCCTGTTGAAAAGGTTGTAAGCCACAGAGAGGCTTGTTTACAGGGCTACGGCTCTGCACACGGAGATATCGACCATTGGCTTTATAGATACAGTCTAACTATGTCTGATTTCAGGAAAACGGTTAAGTCAAAGATTTATAAAATCGATCCAAAACCTGACCTGACAAGCGGTAAAAAGCATAAAAAGGTTACTGTAAAGAGAGATACCTGTATAAGAAAAGACAGGGTAGTTGACGATTATGGTACATCAAGCAAGGTGTTGACAACCGTAAGCAAAAATTCCACTGTAAAGTTCATAAGGGACAGACGCGGCGGTTGGTCATATGTAAAGACGGAAAATGGAAAAGAGGGCTATATTTTCAACGAGGATTTAAACCTTGAGTATAAGTCGAAATTCTTTACAGGAATTGCACCAAGTACTTTAAAAATCTATTCCGTTCCCACAGAAAAATCAAAGTATTACTTGAGAAATGTTCCAAAAGGAGCAAAGGTGAAATTTATTTCACAAATTAAAAAGGGCAGTAAAAAAGGCTGGGCATATATTAAGTACAAGGATAAATACGGCTATGTCCATAACACAATACCCTATAACGACAACTAAAAGCAAAAGGCAGTTCAAAATGAACTGCCTTGTTTTTATATTATATTATATAAAAATGCCATTAACTAACGATTAGGAAAATAATAATCTATCCGCCAAAGGCGGTCTTTAATTTCGGTCGGGCATCGAAGTTCATATATATATGAATTTTTCTACTCGACCAACATTATCAATTATCCATTATCAATTATCCATTAATTTTACAGCCAATTTAATGTATCGTTGTAAAGATTTAAGTAATCCTGTGCGGAACGATCCCAACTGTTGTCGCTCATCATAGCACGCCACATAAGTTGATGCCAACCTGTGTTATCACGAATGCCGTAAAGAGCGCGTCTTACAGCGCCTACTAAATCGGAAGTAGCATAGTTTGCGAATGTAAATCCGTTGCCGTATCCGTCAGCGCTGTCGAATACAGAATCTCTCAAACCGCCTGTTTCTCTGACAATCGGAATTGTACCGTAGCGGAGAGCAATCATCTGTGACAGACCGCAAGGCTCCATTTTAGACGGCATCAGGAAAATATCTGCGCCGGAGTAAATCTTTCGAGCAAGTTCAGGAACAAATCCCTTACAGAAGCAAACTCTGCCCGGATAATCTCTGTGCAAATCGCTGAAGAATTGCTCGTACTCCTTGTCGCCTGAACCTAAAATAACAAACTGCATATTTTCTGTGTTCAGCAGTTCTCTGATACCCATTCTTACAAGGTCAAGACCTTTATGCTCGACAAGACGTGTAACCATTGAAACAATAGGAACGTCCCATCTCTGCTCAAGACCAAGTCTTTCCTGTAATTTCTGCTTACAAACGCCCTTGCCCCTCATATCCTCCTTGGAATAGTTGCAGTATAACTGATAGTCGGTTTCAGGGTTGTAACTGTCAATGTCAATACCGTTCTTGATACCGCAAAGTTTGTAGTGACGTAGATTTAGTTCGTTGTATAGACCAAAACTGTACCAAGGGTCACGGATTTCACCTGCATAGGTAGGGGAAACAGTTGTAACACGCACCGCTGTTTCAATAGCGCCCTTAACCATATTCAGTTTGCCGTCCATTTCAAGAAGTTTAGTATCCGAAGCCGGAATACCTACACACTCGGTATTAACTTCCCAGCCGTACATACCCTGATATTGAATATTGTGAATTGTAAAAATGTTCTTAATATTTGCATACCAAGGATTTTTTGAATAGAAAAGATAGTAGTAGGTTGGTACTAAAGCAGTCTGCCAGTCATTTGTGTGGATAATATCCGGATGGAAGTCAATGTAAGGCAGCATTTCAAGAATTGCTCTTGAGAAGAAAGCAAATCTCTCTGCATCATCATATGAGCCGTATAGAGAACCGCGCTTAAAGTAATATTCATTGTCAATGAAATAGTATGTGCAGTCGTTCCATCTTGCCCAGAAAAGTCCGCAATACTGGTGACGCCAAGCAACGGGAACAGTGAAGTTTGCGATAAAGTTCATCTGATTTTTAAGGTCTTGAGGAATAGTACCATACAATGGCATAACTATTCTGCAATCCTGACCTTTACGACATAATGCGTGGGGAAGGCTACCTGCAACATCTGCAAGACCGCCTGATCCTGCAAAAGGGTTAGCCTCTGAAGCACAATAAAGAATTTTCATTTTAAACCTCCTAATTGATTACGGATTGTTTTGCAATATAAATCGGATATGAGTCTGTACCCATAAGGGATTTATTGTCTTTTATATCAACATCTTTGTCAATAATTACATAGTTAAGGTTGCAGTTTGCACCAATTTTCGTATCCTGCATAATGATGCAGTTGCTGACTTTAGCACCCTTTGCAACATAAACGCCCTTGGAAATTACGCAGTTCTCAACTTCTCCGTCAATAACGCAACCTTGGGAAACAAGTGAGTTTTTAACGTTACTTGTAAGTCCGTATTTGCAGGGAGCGTCATCTCTGACCTTTGTAAAGATAGGACGGTTAACGTTGAACAGTTCCTCTCTGATTTTGCTGTCCATAAGTTGCATATTGAACTTAAAGTATTCCGAGGTGGAACTGATAACAGCGCAGTAATTGTCACAACTACAGGAATATACATTGTATTCCTCTGTCCACTTTTGCAATAAGCGGTAAATATCAAGTTCGTTTTCGCTTAAAGCCTTGGTAACAAGGGATAGAAGTAAATCCTTTTTGATTAAAAATGTACCGAGATATAAATTACATTCTCCCTGAATATCAGGTTTTACAAGCACCTTGGTGACCTTGTTGTTTTCGTCTGATTCCAAAACTGTGGGAGCAGCGAGTTTTTCAGGTACAGGCATTTTCTTATACAGCAGGGTAATATCTGCATTGTTATGCTCGTGAATTTCAAACATTTTGTTGTAAAGATAGTTGTAGATTATGTTGCTCTGGGTCAAAAGTACATATTCCTCTTTTGCATCGAGAATATAATGCCTTAACTGATACAGAGTTTCAACCTCGTTTGCAAAGTTTACACCGGCATATGGTGGCAAAATGGTAACACCGCTGTGCTTTTTTGACAAATCCCAAGCCTTACCTGAACCAACGTGATCCATTAAGGACATAAAACCGCTTTTTGCAATAATACCAACATTGTTGATATTGGTGTTAGTCATATTTGAAAGAGTGAAGTCAATCATTCTGTATTTTCCGCCGATTGGCACACTTGCCGTTGTTCTGTGATTTGTCAGTTCAGGAAGTGTACTTTTACAGGAATTAGAAAAAATCAGACCTAATACATTATTACTTCTCATTATTTTTCACCCTCCATATCCTTGTCAATCATAGATTTAGGAGGAACTTTTACGTTGTCGCCGATTTTGATATTATCGCCGATAACGGTAATTCCCCAGTTATCCTTGTTTTCAACTTCCTCAGGGTTTGAGCCTACAACGGCGTTTTTGCCGATTACCGCATTTTCCGCAACAATGGCAAATTCAACCTTTGCACCGTCCTCAATTACAGCGTTTGGCATAATGATTGAGGAGTTAATCGTAGCACCCTTGCCAACCTTTACGCCTGCAAAGAGGATAGAAAATTCCAAGTCACCGCTGACATTACAGCCGTCGGCAATAAGTGAGTTCTGAATTTTAACGTCATCTGCAATATAGTGTGGCGGCATCATAGGATTTCTTGAATAGATATTGTTTAAGTCAAGAGCCAAATTAGGGTCAAGCAAGTCCATATTTGCCTCCCAAAGGCTGTCGATAGTACCGACGTCTTTCCAATATCCCTCAAATGTGTAGGCAAACATTTTTTCACCGGCATCAAGCATAGCAGGTAAAACGTTCTTACCGAAGTCATTACTTGAATTTGGATCTTTAGCGTCCTCGATTAGATATTTTCTGAGTTTTTCCCACTTGAATATGTATATACCCATAGACGCATTTGTGCTTTTGGGATGCTCCGGTTTTTCATCAAACTCATAAATTGAGCCGTCCGGATTTGTGTTTAGGATACCAAATCTTGAAGCCTCGCTCTTTGGCACGTCAATGGCTGCGATTGTGCAGTCTGCGTCGTGCTTTTTGTGGAACTGCAACATTTTGTTGTAGTCCATTTTGTAAATGTGGTCGCCTGACAAAATCAACACATAGTCAGGGTTGTATCTGTCTATGTAGTCAATGTTTTGATAAATTGCGTTTGCTGTGCCTGAATACCAGTCTGCACCGCTTACAGCCTGATAAGGGCTTAAGCAGTTTACACCTGCGTGCATACCGTCTAAATCCCAAGGCTGACCGTTACCGATATATTCGTTTAGGATAAGGGGCTGATACTGTGTTAAAATACCAACAGCCTCAATACCGGAATTTACGCAGTTAGAAAGAGGAAAGTCAATTATTCTGTATTTTCCTCCAAATGGAACTGCCGGCTTTGCCAACTTTTGGGTCAATACCCCGAGCCTTGAACCCTGACCGCCGGCAAGCAGCATAGCAACTACTTCCTGTTTAGGAATCATTTTAAATACCTCCGTTATGTTATATGATATATAATTTCTAAATTATTTCCTTGTTACGTTTTTGTTAGTTACAGTTTTTCTGCTAATTATTTTCTTTGCCGGTACTTTTTTAACCTTTGGTGCTTCCGGCTTAGGTTTTTCAAGTTTTTCTGCAAGTTTGATAAAACTTACGCTCATTGGCGGAACTGTAACTGATAAAGATTGTCCGCAACCGTGGAGAGCGATATCGTCTGTGAGGATTTTATCACCGTTACTTACTCCGCTTCCGCCGTATTTTGTATCGTCTGTGTTAAACACTTCCTTGTAAATGCCGTACACAGGAACACCTATGTGATATTCCTCCTGTACCATAGGCTGGAAGTTGCACAGTACAATTAAATCATTTCCGCCTTTGTCAATACGCCTGAAAGCGATAACGCTCTTGGAATAATCGTCGTGATATATCCAACTAAAGCCCTCCCAATTAAAGTCAACCTGATACAGAGGACTGTTGCTTAAATAGAAGTGATTTAACTCTTTAACAAAGTTTTGGAATACTCTGTTCTTTTCATTGGCAAGACAGGACCAGTCAATTTCGGTTTTAAAATTCCATTCGCTTTCCTGACCTATTTCGTTACCCATAAAGTTCAGTTTTTTACCGGGATGTGCAATCATATATGCAAGAAAAGCCCTTGTCTGTGCAAATTTTAAATCCTCATCCCCGCACATTTTATCCAATAGTGAGTGTTTGCCGTAAACAACTTCATCGTGAGATATTGGCAGAATAAAGTTTTCGGAAAATGCGTAGAAAAAACTGAAAGTAAGGCTGTCGTGATTGAAAGGTCTCCAAAGTGGATCCAAGGACATATAGTGGAGCATATCGTTCATCCAGCCCATATTCCACTTGTAGTCAAAACCTAAACCGCCAACGTTAATTGGCTTTGAAACCATAGGCCAAGAGGTGCTTTCCTCGGCAATCATCATAACCTGTGGGTGATACATATGAACAACTGTGTTGAGCCTTTGCAAAAATTCAACTGCCTCAAGGTTTTCTTTACCGCCGAATTTGTTAGGCTCCCATTGTCCGTTAGGGCGGTTGTAGTCAAGGTAAAGCATAGCCGCAACGGCGTCAACTCTTATGCCGTCAAAATGATATTGCTCTATCCAGAACATAGCGCTTGATATAAGGAAACTGATTACCTCATATCTGGCATAATCGAATACAAGAGTACCCCATTCCTTATGCTCTGCTTTTAGGGGGTTGTCATATTCATAGCAACAGGTACCGTCAAATTTTGCAAGGCCGTGAGGGTCTTTGGGGAAATGTGCAGGTACCCAATCAAGAATAACACCAATATTATTTTGATGGCATAGGTCGATAAAATACATTAAATCGTGGGGCTCGCCGTATCGTGAGGTAGGGGCGAAGTAGCCTGTAACCTGATAACCCCAACTGTCATCAAGGGGATATTCGGTAATAGGCATAAGTTCAATGTGAGTATATCCCATTTCTTTAACATAGGGGATAAGTTCCTCACCGAGTTTTTTATAACTAAAGAAGTTTCCGTCCTGATACTTTCTCCAAGAGCCTGCGTGAATTTCATAAATGTTTACAGGCTGTTCCTTGTGTGGATTTTCGTGCTTGTATTTATACCACTCCTCGTCTTTCCAAACGTAGTTTTTCAGGTTATATACTATGGATGAACTGTCAGGTCGTGTTTCCGTGTGGAAGGCATAGGGGTCAGACTTGATAACCTTTTCAAACCAAGGTGTTTCAATACAGTATTTGTATCGGCAAAATTCTTCCAACCCTTCAATAAATAATTCCCATACGCCTTTGTCACCGATTTTATACATATAGTTGGCTGTATTGTCCCAGTCATTGAAAGGCCCTACAACAGAAACAGACAGCGCGTCAGGAGCCCATACACGAAAAACTATACCTTGTCTGTTGTCCCAATTAACAATATGAGCCCCAAGCAAATCATATGCCCTTATAGAATCACCGTCGTGGAAAAGTTCCAACGCAGAACGAGTGTCCTCAAAGTTATAGTTCATAAGTATCACTCCTCTTTCATAAAAATAAAAATGCAAACAAACTCCCATTAAACATATATATAGATATATAATACCATTAATACCTGCTAAATTCAAGTAAAAATATAAAATTGAAGTAAAATTTTTCAGCCTTTTTTGTGTAGAATTGCTAAATAAATGCAAAAAACGGCAGAGGACAAACCTCCGCCGTTAGATTTTTATATCTATGTATCAATTATGCCTACATATCAGATGTTTAATTCGCAGTTCGTATTCTGAATTGCAACTGAATATTGTAATACATATATAAGAATTTAATATTCATATAAATGAAATCTTTAAAATAAAATAGCATAAAATAAACACTGCTAATGAGCCAAAAACAAGAATATTCATTCTCTTATATTTAGTTATCACATCAGCAGTTTCACTTTGTTTTTTGTATTTATTATATACTTTAATATTAACAACATATAAAACTGTAAATATCACTAAAGAGAACACATAAGAAAAATTTATCATAAAGTTACACAGGTCTTTTCCTACTTGTGTTGTGGCATTAAAGTATAAGAATACACAACAAAAAGTTACTGCTATAACAAGAACCGCTATTCCGGAGAGGAAATTACCTCTTAATTTATCATAGGTAATAATTTGATTGCTTTTATTTCTATGTTTTCTATGCTTAATTGCTTCAATGGAAAACATAATTGCGGAAGCAACCAAATAAATCAACATAGAATAGTAATAGTATTCTTTAAATGAATTTTTTTCAAAATCAAGTAAACTTGATACAATAGAAGAAAAAGAACATATAAAGAGCCACCAACTGAGGGAAAAAGAAAATGTTGGAAATTTGTCGTTTTTAGATTTAAGTATTTCCCTGCCTGTCATAATCAGCAGGAATATTGTAACTAATATAATTGCGACAAATGCAACTATATCCCTTAATTGTATATTCTCGCAAATACGTTGATAGGGTAATAAAATAAAGTATATATTAGTAATACTATCAAACAAGTTTTTTGATATTGCGGAATATATTATACTAAAAATTGTTGATATGGTTCCGACAAAAATCAAAAGTAAGCATAAAATTGAAGCAATCGATTTTTTATTTTTCATTTACATCCCCCAATTTTCTCTTTATATATCTGAACGTAGCATCTGTTAAAAAGATTATTAACAGTTAGAAAATTCCGTAGTTACTTAATAGTTTTGCGTATATATCAGGTAGTGGTATAAACATATTTATTATTACAAACAGCGAACATACTGCCATTACACCAATCCCGTAATATGCAATTATTTTATAATAGTTCTTAGTACTTGCTAACGAGTTGTTGCCGATATTATAGGAAACATTACGACTTCTTTTACGTATTAAATAAGAAACATATATCCATATTCTGCCGAAATATGTAAATATAAAGGCTAAATTTACCGCAACATTAGTACCGCTGTTGCCTAAAAATCCCCAAAAGGGAAGAGGATAAATCAGAACTACGGCAATCAGTAATGAAACTGCTACAGCCACATTTCCCTTTTCAACATTTTGAGCATATTTTTTCCATATTATGTATGTAGTTACAAAGGCTGTTGCCATTGACAACAAACCAAATATAATTGCCTCAAACATTCTGTTGCCTATAAAAGACATACTTATTCTCAATAAAACGAAAAGTAACATATTTATTGCAAATGTTGCTACATCAACTATTAATATTTTTTTGTTCATATTACTTGTATACCTCCAAATTCACTAATAGCATCTAAAAACTCCATTCATATGATTAAAAAACACGTTATCAAAATATTACAAAAGCATTAATTGATATTACCGCGATTTCGATAACTATTGCAATGATTTGTTTTATGATTGTAACTAATAAAAAATTTTTGTTTGGCGGTTGTATTGATTTTTTTATGTTGTAATAATAAAAAACCGATAAACCTAAAATTGCAATACAGGCAGATGAAAAAATAAACAGCATTAAGATATCCAACTCAATCATACTGTCGTTATTGGGGTTTGTTAATTTTGTGTCCCCGAAATAATGCATCCAAAAATTCAGTACAGCGCCAAAAACAGCAATACAAATACTTGCATTGGCATATTTTTTAATCTGATTGTAATTTCTAACTACAAGATTTCTGTTAAACTGTCTAAAGTAGTCATATTTTGTTAACGATAAGATTAGAATTGCAAAGAAAAATATAATGTTTGAATATATATTAACTAAAGAGCAATAGGGGACATAAGTAAAATGAAAACAAAAGAACAGCATATAACTTAATAAACTTATTCCCAACCACAGAGCATTTATCAGCGGTGCTTTTGGTGTACCGCTGTCTATGGTAACTAATGCTTTAGTTGATTTCAAGAATAAAAATATCGTTATCGTTGCAAACAATATCAATGGAATAATATTAAAAATATTACCGCCGTTTAACAGATAATAAACCGGCACAAACCATGGTGCATAACTGTTAAAAAATATACAATTACAGTTATTTATAAGTTCAAAAACAACATTTACTATTGTAGTAATTATTGCAACTCCTTGATATGCAATCAAAAAGTAAGATATGTACTTAATTATTTTTTCTTTTTTAGTCATCAAAATTTCCTTTATATATCTGAACGTAACATCTGTTAAAAAGATTATTAACAGTTAAAAATGAATGTAATAACTGCAAAAATGACAAACAACGCACAAGATAAAATTTGCAATGTATTTAGTTTTTTCATAAATCCTGTAGGTGCTTTCTCGCCATTTTTCTCAATTTTTTTGCAATCAAAAATTGTACCTAAAAATACAATAATTGCTAAAACGCCTATAATCGAATATAGTCCGTATAAAAACATCAGATTAGCAATTTCAAAATACATTAGATAAAAACACAACAACAAAGCACCTAATTCAATAACCGGCAATCCTTTTGCTGTCCTCTCAATTTGCTTATAACTCTTTGGTGACATTTGGAAATTCTCCGGTAGAGAGTCTGCGTTACTTGAGTTTGAATTATTTCTTATTGCTTTATTTTGTTGGGACCATTTTAAAAGCAAAACAACAAGCATTATAACTAATAATATCATTTGGAATATACAAATACTTATCGTTTTTCCGTAAATTAAAATAGAGGTGAATGAAGAAAGCAAAACCCAAAAGAAGTTCATTAAAAAGAAAGGTGATTTCTCTATTTTGCTATCAAATAATTCTCTTGTTGATAAAATGTAGAAAGTAATTGTAACAACCAAGAATAAAGCAAGAACAAACAAATCTAAAGGACTTCCGCTATGTATAAACTTATCATAAGGAGTTAGAATACTTGGAATGCTAAAATAGAAACTTTCAATATTTCCCATACAAATATTGAATATCAAATTTACCATTGTTGATAAAATAAGTGCTCCTTGATAGATTGTAAAAATATAATAAAACACCTTTTTCATTTGTTTATTCCTCGATTATGTTTTGATTTTCCAAGTTGTTGATTGTGGAAAGTCAGTTGCAAATTTCTAAAATTATGGAAAAATAAGGCAGAGGACAAGCCTCTGCCTTAATTAAGTTTAAGTTGTGATTAGCCTAATTCAGCGAAATACTTAATTGTTCTAACCATCTGGCTTGTGTAGCTGTTCTCGTTATCGTACCAAGAAACAACCTGTACCTCGTATAGGTCATCAGCAATCTTTGATACCATTGTCTGAGTAGCGTCAAACAATGAGCCGTATCTCATACCGATAACGTCAGAAGAAACGATTGGATCCTCGTTGTAACCGAAAGACTCGGAAGCAGCAGCCTTCATAGCAGCGTTGATGCCTTCAACTGTAACGTCAGCACCCTTAACAACTGCTGTTAAGATTGTTGTAGAACCTGTTGGAACAGGAACACGCTGTGCAGAACCGATTAGTTTGCCGTTTAACTCAGGAATTACAAGACCGATAGCCTTAGCTGCACCTGTTGAGTTAGGAACGATGTTAGCAGCACCTGCTCTTGCTCTTCTCTTGTCGCCCTTTCTGTGAGGACCGTCAAGAATCATCTGGTCGCCTGTGTAAGCGTGGATTGTTGACATAATACCGCTCTGGATTTCAGCATACTTGTTTAGAGTATCAGCCATAGGAGCAAGGCAGTTTGTTGTACAGGAAGCAGCGGAGATGATAGTGTCATCTGCTGTTAATGTACCCTCGTTTACGCTGTAAACGATTGTCTTTAGGTCGTTACCTGCAGGAGCAGAAATAACAACTTTTTTAGCACCTGCGTCAATGTGAGCCTGTGATTTAGCCTTTGAGCAATAGAAACCTGTGCACTCTAAAACTACGTCAACGCCTAACTCACCCCAAGGTAATTCAGCAGCGTTTGGCTTAGCATAGATTGTGATTTCTTTTCCGTCAACGATGATTGAACCTTCGCCTGCCTCAACAGTGTGAAGACCCTCGCCGATTCTACCGCAGAAACCGCCCTGAGCAGTATCATACTTTAGTAGGTTAGCAAGCATTGCCGGATCTGTTAGATCGTTGATAGCAACGATTTCATAACCCTCTGCGTCAAACATCTGTCTGAAAGCAAGACGGCCGATACGACCGAAGCCGTTAATTGCAACTTTTACTGACATAATAAAAATTCCTCCTATTAATTAATTTAACCTAATTATATTGCATTTTCCGTTTAATTTCAAGCCTTACTTGAAAAAATACAGAAAAATTTGCTATATTTACAAATTTTATTGCCAATACCGTAAATATAGGGTATTTTTAACAATTTTAATTCTAAATAGTAATTATTTATTGAGATTACTCCCATTAAATTCTTGACAATATACAAATTTTGATATAAAATATGTTTGTATCATATTAAAATGGTACAGAATGGGGTTTATACTACATTCATATTTTTTAATCAGACTCGCAAGAGCCGTTATTTATAGATATTTTTGTGATTAACACTTTTATTATTACTAATATTTTATCTTTTATTTGTTGCAATTAGTTTTTAATTTTAAACTTTTAATTATAAAAATATTTAATATTACTGTTAAAACTAAATATCTTGCTTAACGGCACCGAGAGAGTTGATTTTTATTAGTTTAGATTACTAAAAATTATCAAATCAAGGAGGTGTCAAAATGCCAATAGAAATTTCTATTATTATTGCTGTGGCAACCCTTATTTTAGGCGCATTAATAGGCGTATTTGTGGGTATTGCTTACAGAAAAAATATTGCTGAAAAAGAAATTGGCAGTGCTGAAGAAGAGGCTAACAAGATTGTCTCCGAGGCTATGAAAACAGCCGAGGCAAAGAAAAAAGAGGCAATTCTTGAGGGCAAAGACGAGATACACCGCCTGCGTAATGAAAGTGAAAAAGAACTTTCTGACAGACGTAAGGATGTTCAGCGTCAGGAAATACGTATTCAGCAAAAAGAGGAAAACCTTGACAAAAAGATTAATAATCTTGAAGTTAAGGAAGAAAAGGTTAATAAGAAGTTAAAAGAAGTAGATTCCAAAATAGCAGAGATTGAACAGATTAAGAAAAGTCAGTTTGAAATGCTTGAGAGAATCTCAGGTTATACCGCTGAACAGGCTAAGGCATATTTGCTTGAACAACTTGACAGCGAACTTAACCACGAAAAATCCGTTAAGATTTTGGCTTACGAGGAGCAGTTAAAGGACGAATCCGAACAACTTGCCCGTAACATTATTTCTCTGTCTATTCAGCGTTTGGCGTCGGAACAGGTTTCCGAGGCAACTGTTTCCGTAGTTGCTTTGCCAAATGACGAAATGAAGGGCAGAATTATCGGCAGAGAGGGACGTAATATCCGTGCTATCGAAAATGCAACAGGTGTTGATTTAATTATCGACGATACACCGGAGGCTATCACTCTTTCAAGTTTTGAGCCTGTAAGACGTGAGGTTGCAAGAGTTGCCCTTGAAAAGTTGATTGCAGACGGCCGTATTCACCCTGCAAGAATTGAAGAAATGATTGACAAGGCTCGCAGAGAGGTTGACGCAAAGATTAAGCAAAGCGGTGAACGTGCTGTTCTTGACACAGGTGTTCGCGGTATCCACCCTGAACTTGTTAAACTGTTAGGTAAACTTCGTTATCGTACAAGTTACGGTCAGAATGTTCTTGACCATTCTCTTGAAGTTGCTTACATTTCCGGTATGATTGCATCAGAGTTAGGCATTGACCCAACTGTTGCAAAACGTGCAGGACTTCTGCACGATATCGGTAAGGCTTTAGACCACGAAATGGAAGGAAGCCATATCGAACTCGGCGTTGAGGTTGCTCGTAAGTATAAAGAAAGCGACGCTGTTATTCACGCTATCCACGCTCACCACGGTGACGTTGAGGCAAAAACAATCGTTGCCTGTATCGTTCAGGCGGCAGACGCTATTTCAGCGGCTCGCCCCGGTGCAAGACGTGAGAATCTTGAAAATTATATCAAACGTTTACAGAAACTCGAGGAAGTTGCATCTTCCTTTGAGGGCGTTGAAAATTCATTTGCTATTCAGGCAGGCCGTGAGATTAGAATTATGGTAAAACCTGAAGTGGTAAACGATGAGCGTATGGTACCTCTTGCAAGAGAGATTTGCAAAAAGATTGAGGAAGACCTTGAGTATCCCGGTCAGATAAAGGTAAATATCATACGCGAAGCTCGTGCAGTAGATTTTGCAAAATAAAAAATTCCAGCCAACCGATTTTCGGTTGGCTGTTTTTGTTTGATAGGAAATTTCAAATAATTGATAAATTTGTCAGTAATTGGAAAATGATTTCATGTTACCGTTAATTCATCTTATCATCCTATCAAACAAAAAATAATTTATATTGCCCGCTCAGTTGCGCCCTGCGTGCGCACGAGCGATGGCTAAAGAAAGCGCACGCATATGGTGCGCACGCTTTCTTATAGTAAAAAAATAATAAAAATAAATTTAGGAAAGGCACTATTTTAAATTTTCTTCCCACTCTTTTTCTTTGAAACCTGTCAGAACAGCATTATCTGAAACGATAATGGGTCTTTTAACAAGCATTCCGTCTGTTGCAAGTAACTTCAACTGTTCGTCCTCGCTCATTGTAGGCAACTTATCCTTTAACCCCATAGATTTATACAGCAGACCGCTTGTATTGAAAAATCTTTTCAGGGGTAAATTACTTTTCTCATACCAATCTTTTAGTTCCTCATAGGTCGGATTATTTTCCTTTATATGCCTGTCAGCATATTCAATTCCATTGTCATCCAGCCATTTCTTTGCTTTCTGACAGGTGGTACATTTTGGATACTGAATAAAAAGTATTTTGTTTTCCATAGAATTAACCTCACTTATTTATTGAAAAAGTTGAACAAACTAACTGCGAACAAAATCAGTATTATTACAGGGAGTACATATGTCATATATCCTCTCATCCAATCGGCTATTTTAACGCCTTTGCCTGAATTTGCTTCAGCCTTAAAGTTTTTCCAGCCCCAGCCGAATTTTGAAACGCAGAATGTTATATAGCACAGAGAACCAAGAGGGAGAATAATATTGCTTACAAGGAAATCCTCTAAATCCATTATTGTTGAGCCTGCACCGAATGGTTGTATGCCTGACAGTACATTGAATCCCAAAGCGCAGGGCAGAGAAAGGATAAACATTAATAATCCGTTGATTATACAGGATTTTTTTCGACTGCATCCAAGCATATCCGATGTGCAGGAAATTATGTTTTCAAATGTAGCAAGAACTGTTGAAAGGGCTGCAAAGGACATAAACACAAAGAATAAACTTCCCCAAACTATTCCGCCGGGCAAACTGTTAAAGAGATTAGGCAGGGTTATAAAAATAAGGCTTGGACCGCTGTCAACTTGAACATCAAATGCCGCACAGGTGGGGAAAATTATAAGACCTGAGGTTATGGCTACAAATGTATCAAGAACAGCCACGTTTATAGATTCACCCAACAATGACCTTTCCTTGCCGATATAACTGCCGAAAATAGCCATAGCGCCTATACCGAGGCTCAAAGTGAAGAAGGCTTGATTCATAGCACCTACAATAACATTAACAAGACCTACCTGCTTTATGTTTTCAACATTGGGTACAAGATAAAAAGCCAATCCCTCTTTGCCGTCAATTACAAAAATACTGTAAAGTGCCAAGAGAACCATAATTCCAAGCAAAGCAATCATCATAATTTTTGTAACCCGTTCAAGACCTTTTTGCAGTCCAAAGGAACATACTAAAAATCCTGCAACTACAACGATGCCCATACACAGTACCATTATACCTGTATCAGACAGCATATTTGAAAATTCTCCGGCAATTTGCGTGGAATTAAGTCTGTTAAATTTTCCTGATGCTG